>JBFJMP010000505.1:0-2154 GCA_041633895.1 Nitriliruptoraceae bacterium | reverse complement strand
GCGCAGGCCCGTGACCACTTCGGCCGCGTCGACATCATGGTCAACAACGCCGGTGTCAGCCTCGGACTCGTCCCGCTGACCGACCTCACGGTCGCCCAGTGGGACCGCAACCTCGAGGTGATGGCCCGCGGGACCTTCCTCGGGACCCGTGAGGCGGCACGCGCGATGCAGGACCTCGGCAACGGCGGGCGGATCATCAACATCGCCAGCCAGGCCGGCAAGACGGGGTGGCCGATGCTCGCCGCCTACTCGGCCGCCAAGTTCGCGGTGATCGGGCTCACCCAGTCGGCAGCGCTCGAACTGGGCCCGGCCGGCATCACGGTCAACGCCATCTGTCCCGGGACCGTCGACACGCCCATGCTCGAACTCGAGGGCGGGCCGATGGACGTGTTCTCGCGGCTGCGCGGGATCACGCGCGACGAGGCACGGGCGCGGCAGCAGAAGGCGATCCCGCTGCGCCGCTTCGCCACGCCCGCCGACATCGCCAACACCGCCCTGTTCCTGGCGTCCGACGCCGGGTCCTTCATCACCGGAGAGGCCGTCAACGTCACTGGCGGCGAGGAGGTCCACTGATGGTCACGGATGCCCAACGCATCGGGTTCCAGCGCGAGATGCTGCGAGCGGCGTCCGCCGAGACGCGCATCCTGCGCCTCGTGGACGAGGGCAAGGCCCACATCCTGTACCACTCCGGGCGCGGTCAGGAGGCCATCGCCGCCGGCGCCATGGCTGCGGTCCGCGACGACGACTACCTGCTGTACGCCCATCGGGGCGTCGGGCACATCCTCGCCAAGGGCCTCGACCCCGTGAAGCTGTTCGGTGACGTCCTCGCCAACACGGCCGGTGCGACCGGCGGGCTGGGTGCCGGGATCATCCACTGTGCGGACACCGACCTGGGCATCCTCGGTCAGTCCGGCAGCGTCGGCGGGAACTTCGTGATCGCCCCCGGGGTGGGTCTGTCCATCCGCCAGCGCAAGACCGACCAGGTCGTGCTGTGCTTCTTCGGTGAGGGCACCGGCAACCGCGGGACCTTCCACGAGGGCGCCAACGCCGCAGCCGTCTGGAAGCTGCCCGTCGTCTGGATCTGCGAGAACAACGGCTATGCCGTGTCCGTGCCCGCGAGTGAGTCGACGGCGGTCGAGGACGTCGCCGATCGAGCCGTCGCGTACGGCATGCCCGGCCATGTCGTCGACGGCCAGGACCCGATCGCCGTGCACGACGCGGTCGCGGAAGCCGTGGCCCGGGCACGGGCAGGGGCGGGACCGTCGCTGATCGAGGCCAAGACCTACCGACTGCGCGGTCACTTCGAGGGCGACCCCGAGCCGTACCGCGACGCCGACGAGGTCGAGCCGTGGCGCAAGCGTGACCCGATCACCCTCCATGCGCGCAGCCTCGTCGAGGACGGGGTGCTCGACGAGGCCGGGCTGACCGCCCTGCGCGCCGAGGTCGACCGGGAGATGGACGAGGCCGTGGCCACCGCGCTGGCGGCGCCGATGCCCGACCGTGCCCGCATCTTCCAGGGAGTCCTCGCATGACGACGCGCACCATCACCTACGCCCAGGCGATCAACGAGGCCCTCGACGAGGAGTTCGCCCGCGACGAGGCGGTCATCACGTTCGGCGAGGACGTCGGCGTGTTCGGCGGCGTGTTCGGCGTGACCCGGGGCCTCCAGGAGCGTTACGGCCGCGACCGGGTCTTCGACACCCCGCTGTCCGAGACGCTGATCGTCGGTGCGGCGGTCGGGGCGGCCATCACGGGCCTGCGGCCCATCGCCGAGCTGCAGTACGCCGACTTCGTCGCCGTGGCGTTCGACGAGATCTACAACAAGGCCGCTCGCTGGCGCTACATCCACGGCAGCGTGCACTCGATGCCGCTCGTCATCCGCGCGCCCGAGGGCGCGAAGGGCGGCGGCGGCCCGGAGCACTCGCAGTCCGTCGGGAGCCTGTTCGCGTCCGCCGTCGGCCTCCACGTGGTCATGCCGTCCACGCCCGCCGACGCCAAGGGCCTGCTGAAGACGGCGATCCGCAGCGACGACCCGGTGCTCTTCCTCGAACACAAGGCGCTCTACAACCGCAAGGGCGAGGTGCCCGACGGCGAGCACCTCGTGCCCATCGGCGTCGCGGACGTCAAGCGCCCCGGGACCGACGTCACGGTGGT
>JBFJMP010000504.1:0-2167 GCA_041633895.1 Nitriliruptoraceae bacterium | reverse complement strand
GCTCCGAGAGGCCGGCGTCGAGGTGCCCGAGACGATCGCCCGGAGGACCGACGACTGGAGCGCGCGTGGTGCCGCAGTGCTCCATGTCCTGGTCGACGGTCGTGTCGTCGGCGCACTGGCGGTCGAGGATCAGATCCGCCCGGAGTCGCGCCAGGCGGTGGACGACCTGCACGACCGTGGGGTGCGCGTCGCCATGATCACCGGCGATGCCCAACAGGTCGCGGATGCGGTGGCGGCCGACCTCGGCATCGACGAGGTCTTCGCCGAGGTCCTCCCCGAGGACAAGGACGCGGCGGTGGCCGACCTGCAGGGGCGTGGCCTGCGCGTGGCGATGGTCGGCGATGGCGTGAACGACGCCCCGGCCCTCGCCCGTGCCGACGTCGGCATCGCGATCGGAGCGGGTACGGACGTGGCGATGGAGTCCGCCGGCGTGGTCCTGGCCTCCAACGACCCGCGCGCGGTGGTCTCGGTGATCGAGTTGTCGCGCGCGAGCTACCGCAAGATGCTGCAGAACCTCGCGTGGGCGGCGGGCTACAACGTCGTCGCACTGCCGCTCGCGGCCGGTGCGTTCGCATGGGCGGGCATCGTCCTGCCTCCGGCGGTCGGTGCGATCCTGATGAGTGTGTCGACGGTCGTCGTGGCCCTGAACGCGCAGTTGCTGCGCCGTGTGTCGTTGTCGTACTGATCACGCTGACGGCGCGCCCGAGCCGGGTGCGCCGTCAGCGGGCGGTTGCTGGCACCATGGCGCGGTGCGGAGGCGCAGGACCGGACCTGAGCGCCACGCCCGATCCGACGAGGGCATGATGACTGACGTGATCCGGGCCGCTGGCCTGGTGAAGCGCTACGGGGACGTGACCGCACTGGACGGGCTGGACCTCGCCGTGCCGGAGGGCACGGTGCTGGGTCTGCTCGGACCCAACGGGGCCGGCAAGACGACTGCCGTTCGCATCCTGACCACCCTGCTGGAACCCGACGCCGGATCCGTCGAGGTCGCGGGCATCGACGTCCTCGCCGATCCGCACGAGGCCCGCCGACGCATCGGGGTGTCCGGCCAGTACGCGGCGGTCGACGAGCACCTCACCGGCTTCGAGAACCTGGACATGGTGGCTCGGCTGTACCGGATGGGCGCGAGGGCCTCGCGAGCACGCGCCCGTGAACTGCTGGGCATGTTCAACCTCGTCGAGTCCGGTGACCGACCGGTCAAGGGCTAATCCGGTGGCATGCGGCGCCGTCTGGACCTGGCGGCGGCGCTGGTCGCCGACCCCCCGGTGCTGTTCCTCGACGAGCCCACGACCGGACTCGACCCGCGCAGTCGGACCGACATGTGGGAGGTCATCCGAGACCTCGTGGCACGCGGCACGACGCTGCTGCTGACGACCCAGTACCTCGAGGAGGCCGACCGCCTCGCCGACGACATCGTCGTCATCGACCACGGTCGCAAGATCGCCCACGGCAGCGCCGACGAGCTCAAGGCCGAGGTCGGTGGGGAACGCGTGGAGTTGGTGGTGGCCGACGCCGATGACCTCCCCGCAGCCCGGCGTGTGCTCGATGCGCTGGCCCTGGGCGACGTGGTCGTCGACGAGCACACGCGCCGCCTGACGGCTCCGGTGACCGGCGGCGCGGACGTGTTGATGCGGGCACTGCGCCAGCTCGACGGTGACGGCATCGCCCTGATGGACGTGGGGCTGCGTCGCCCCACCCTGGACGACGTGTTCCTGGCGCTGACCGGGCACACGGCCGAGGACGGCGACGCGACACCCCAGGACGAGACGGAGGTCGCACGATGAACGAGTTCGTCGGTGCCCTGTCGGACGGCGCCATCGTCGCCCGGCGCAACCTGATCAAGATCAAGCGCGTGCCCGAAGTCCTGATGTTCGTGCTGATCTCGCCGTTCATGTTCGTGCTGTTGTTCTCGTACGTCTTCGGCGCCTCGATCGAGATCCCTGGCGTGTCCTACCGCGAGTTCCTGATCGCCGGGATCTTCGCCCAGACGGTCGTCTTCGGGGCGACCTTCACGGGGGCGGGACTGGCCGAGGACATGCAGAAGGGCATCATCGACCGCTTCCGGTCCCTGCCCATGTCGCGCTCGGCGGTGCTCGTCGGACGCACCGTCAGCGACATCGTCTACAACGTGCTGTCGATCATCATCATGTCGATCACGGGCCTG
>JBFJMP010000503.1:0-2167 GCA_041633895.1 Nitriliruptoraceae bacterium | reverse complement strand
GAGCTGCGCGTGGCCGGTCTCGAACGCGAGCTGTGGCAGTCGTTCGCGGCGCTGTTGACGGTGCGCTCCGTCGGCGTGCAGGGCGACGAGCGGACGTACGGCCACCCGATCGTGCTGCGTGCCGTGACGTCCGAGGACGCCATGACCGCGGACTGGGCCCGGATCCCCTACGACGTCCTCGAGCGCATCAGCAACCGCGTGATCAACGAGGTGCGGGGCGTGAACCGGGTCGTGCTCGACATCACCTCCAAGCCGCCGGGCACCATCGAGTGGGAGTGACGCAGCGGTCAGGAGGGCCGTTCGTCCGGGGCCACTGCGCCGTTTCGGCCAGGCGGGGTGGCCGATCGGACCTCGCGCTGCGCGCACGTGGGCCGATTGCCCCATTCGTCGTCCAGTCCGGCTGGTGACGCTCCGTAGTCACGGGTGAGGCCGCGCGTCGCGGTGACCAGTCCACCGTAGGACCGGATCGCGAGGCGGCACGCCCGTTGGGGGACGTCGGCGTGCCGCCCGGCCTCGCTCCACGAGGCATGGATGCTGGCGATGGTGATCTCACGTGTGGTGGCGGCGGCCCTGGCCGTCGCGGCGGCGGCCACGCTCGTGGTCGTGATGCCCGGGGCGGCACGTGCCGACGGACTGCTGCCGACCCTCGAGGAGATCCTCAGCCTCGGTCGCAGCGACAGCGAGGCGTTGCGGACGGTCAACGTCCACCGTGCCATCGCCGGACTCGACCCGGTGCGTCTCGACGACGCCCTGTCGGTCGGCGCAGGCGACCACGCCAGGTGGACCCTGCTGAACCAGTTGGCCATGCACAGCGAGCCGGAGGGAACCCCCGGTCGCACCGAGGCCGGCAACCGCGCCGCGGGCAACGCCGTCATCTTTCCGGACGAGGACGCCGGGCGGTCGGTGGCCTCCGGGGTCGACGCGTTCGTGGCCGCACCCTTCCACGCCCTCGAACTCCTCGATCCCACGAACGACCGAATCGGGGTGGGCGTGGCGACGACCTCGGGTCGGCGGCTCAACTACGCGCTCGTGGTCGACACGAGGTCAGGTCGCTCCGGCGCCGCCGCGGGCCCGCTGGCCTACCCCGGGCCGGGATCGACGACCAATCGCGTGGCCTTCACCGAGGGGGAGTGGCCCAACCCCCTGTCCGGTTGCGACGGTTGGTCGGCGCCCACCGGCCATCCGATCTACCTCGTGCAGGATCGCGTCGCCCACGTGGTCGACGCGACGGTGGTTCACGACGGTGCGGAACTGGACCTGTGCGTCGTGACCAGTGACGGCTACGAGAACCGGGACGGGGCGGCGCAGGAACTGGGGCGGTCCCTGCTGGCGTACTCCGCCGCGACGGTGCTGATGCCGCGCGAGCCGCTCCGCCCCGGCCGCCACGACGTCACCGTGACGACCTCCGACGCCACGTACTCGTGGTCCTTCGACGTGGGGCGCGACACCGCCCCGGCCACCGGGGCCATCGCCGTGCGCGAGCGTCCCGGCGTCACCGCGGCAGACGCGGGCGAGGTGGACGACCTCGCCGGCAGCGACCCCATGGTCACGGCCGCAGTCGTCGCCGACCGCGTGTTCGCATCGTCGTCCGCCACGAGGGCGCTGGTGTGCCGCGCCGACGTGTTCGCGGACTGCCTCGCCGGTGCCGGCGCGGTCGACTCGAACACCCTGATGCTGTTCACGACCGGGGGCGCCGACGCCGCGCTGCATCCGATCACGGCAGCGGCCCTGCGTCGCCACCTGGCACCGGGGGCGACCGTGCTCGTCGCCGGCGGCGAGGCCGCCGTGTCGCGGACGGCCGCTGCCGACCTGCGAGCCATGGGCTGGGTCGTGGAACGGTTCGCCGGCTCGGACCGCTACGAGACGGCCCGCCTGCTCGCCGAGGGCACCGCGCGCTCGACGGACCGGGTCGTCCTGGCCCGGGGCGACGACTGGCCGGACGCCATCGCCGTGCGCGAGCGTCCCGGCGTCAATGCGTCTGACCCGGGCGAGGTGGACGACCTCGCCGGCGGCGACCCCATCGTCACGGCTGCGGTCGTTGCGGACCGCGTGTTCGCGTCATCATCCGCCACCCGAGCGCTGGTGTGTCGCGCCGACGTGTTCGCGGACTGCCTCGCCGGTGCCGGCGCGGTCGACTCGAACACCCTGATGCTGTTCACGACCGGGG
>JBFJMP010000502.1:0-2168 GCA_041633895.1 Nitriliruptoraceae bacterium | reverse complement strand
TCGCTGCTCGCCAGGTGCTGGCCAACGCCCTGGGCCTGCTGCGCGTGAGTGCACCGGAGCGGATGTGAACGAGCACCAGTCCGCGTGGCCACGCACCGCCACGGATGACGACGGCACCCTCGTCGTCGGCGGTTGCCGCGTCACCGACCTCCTCGCCGAGTTCGGCTCGCCACTGTGGGTGGTCGACGAGGCCGACCTTCGAGGTCGCGCGGGGGCCTACCGCGACGCGTTCCCCGGCGCTGATGTGGCCTACGCCTCCAAGGCGTGGCCGGCCGTGGGCATCCTGCAGATCGTCCACGACGAGGGCCTGCTGATCGATGTGGCCTCCGGCGGGGAGCTGTACTCGGCGGATCGCGCCGGCATCCCGATGGACCAGGTCGTGTTCCACGGCAACGCGAAGTCCGTCGAGGAGTTGCGCATGGCCGCACGCCTCGGGGTCGGCCGGATCGTCGTCGACTCGTTCGAGGAACTCGACCGGCTCGAGTCCATCGGCACCGAACTCGGCCACGTCTTCACGGTGTGGTTGCGGGTGACCCCGGGCATCGACGCGCACACCCACGACTTCGTGCGGACCGGACAGGACGACTCGAAGTTCGGGTTCACGGTGTCCCTCGGACTTGCCGACGACGCGGTGCGCCGCGCCCGTGACCTCGACCACGTCGACCTCGTCGGCATCCATGCCCACATCGGTTCCCAGATCTTCGGGACCGAACCGTTCGTGGCCAACACGGACGTGCTGTTCGGGCTGCTCGCCCGTTGGCGCGACGAACTCGGCGTGGTCCTCGACGAGGTCAACCTCGGCGGCGGCATGGGCATTCGGTACACCGACGGCGACGACCCGGTGTCGATCGCCGAGTACGGGGCCGCCGTCCTCGACGCCGTGGACCAGGCCTGCACCCACCACGACCTCCCACGCCCGCGCGTCGTCGTGGAGCCGGGGCGGGCGATCGTCGGCACGTCCACGGTGACGGCCTACACCGTCGAGGTGGTCAAGGACCTCGACGGCATCCGGCGCTACATCGCCGTCGACGGCGGGATGTCGGACAACATCCGCCCGGCCCTCTACGACGCCGAGCACGACATCATGCTCGCGAACCGGTCGTCGGAGGTCGGCCCGGTCACCGCGACCGTGGTCGGCAAGCACTGCGAGTCCGGGGACCTCGTGCATCCGGCAGCGGTCCTGCCCGGCGACGTCACCGCCGGCGACGTCCTGGCCGTTGCGGGGACCGGTGCCTACACGGCCTCGATGGCGTCGAACTACAACCGGCTGCCACGCCCTGCGGCCGTGCTCGTCCGCGACGGGGTTGCGCGCCTGCTCGTGCGTCGCGAGACCTACGACGACGTGGTGTCCCGCGACGTCGACCTGGCCTGACGGTGGAGATCACCGCGACCGGTGAGGTGCACGGCGGGATCGGCCTGGCCGCGCTGCGCGCTGCGACGGCGCCGACGACCCTGGTCACGACGGCATCGGACCACGTGTCACTGCGAACGCCGTCACGCGTCGACCACGACGCGGGCAACGGCCTGCACCTGCTGCGCCCGCCCGACGACCTCGCGGCGTGGCTGGACCGCTGCGATGCCTCGGTCGGCGCGCTGCCCGGCTATCGGGGCGCCAGCGTGTCGTGGGAGGTCCGCGGCGCCGCCCCCGACGTGGACGTCCCACCCGACGTACACGTCCACCCGTCGGTGGTGGTCGAGTTGGACACGCGCCCGCTCGCAGCCGCCCCCGGCCTCGAAGTGGTCGAGGTGGAGACCCCCGAGCAGCTCGCCGGGGCGCGGGTGCTCTACCTGCACACGGACTGGACGGGGGACGAGCCCTTCTGGCGCTGGCTGGTCGAGCAGCAGTGGGAGTTGGTGCAGGCGGGACGTGGCCGCCTGTTCGTCGCCTACCGGTACGGCATCCCCGCCGGCCGCATCGGTGTCTTCGACGACCGTGGCGGGCTGGCGAACGTGTCCGACCTCGTGGTCCACCCGCTGCACCGTGGCCAGGGGCTGGGCGGACACCTGCTGTCCCACGCCGCGTCAGCCGCTGCGGGACGCACGGTTGCGGTCGTCGGGGATCCCGGGTTGATCGCCCCGGTCCTGCGACGTGGACGGCCGCTGGGCACGGTCATGACCGCGCGTCGCGGCGCACCGCCCGTCGGCGTCGCGTCCGGGTGGACGGTGCG
>JBFJMP010000501.1:0-2170 GCA_041633895.1 Nitriliruptoraceae bacterium | reverse complement strand
TCCGTCGCCCGAGGAGATCGCCCTCGCCGAGGCACAGCTTCCCGAGGAGGCCGTGACCCCGGCCGAGCCGGAGGCCGCCACCGACGAGGCCGCGCCCGAGGCCGCAGCCGAGCCCGAGGCCGTCGCTGAGGAGGCTGCCGCCGACGAGGCTGCCCCCGAGGCTGCCCCCGAGGCCGAGGCTGCTCCGGAGGCTGACGAGCAGGCCTGAGCCAACATGGCCCATCAGCACGACGTCGTGGTGGTCGGGGCCGGTCCTTCGGGGCTGGCCGCGGCCACCACGCTCGTTGCGGCAGGTCTCGACGTCGTCGTGCTCGAGGCCCGCGATCGTGTCGGGGGTCGGACGTGGACGGTCGACGTCGACGGCAGCCCCGTGGACCTCGGCGGGCAGTGGGTCGGCCCGACCCAGCACCACCTCCTCGACGTGATCGCCCAGCTGGGACTGACCACGTCACCGACGCCAACGAGCGGCGCGTCCACCCTCGTCCTGCGTGACCGGATGCTGACGTACCGCGGCACGATCCCGCGCCTGTCGGCGCTGTCGCTGGTGCAGCTCCAACGTTCTCTGTGGGCGATCGACCGCCAGGCACGGCGCGTGGACCCTGCAGCAGTGCGCACGGCCCGCGACGCCGAACTCGACAGCATCAGCCTCGCGGAGTGGATGCGTTCGCGTCACGTCCGCGACGACGTCGAGTCCGTCGTGCGGACCGCGATGCGCATCGTCTTCGGTCACGAGGCCGAGGACATCCCGTTCCTGCGGTTCCTCCAGTACGTACGGGCGGCCGGTGGCGTCATGCCCTTGGTGGACACCTCCGGCGGCGCCCAGGACGCCAGGATCGTCGGGGGTGCCCAGCAGGTGTCGCAGGGTCTGGCCGCACCACTCGGTGACCGGGTCCGACTCGGCACACCCGTCGCCGGCGTCCGTGTCGATGACGGCGTCGAGGTCGTGACCGGGACG
This sequence comes from Nitriliruptoraceae bacterium, assembly GCA_041633895.1. Lineage (GTDB taxonomy): Bacteria > Actinomycetota > Nitriliruptoria > Nitriliruptorales > Nitriliruptoraceae > JBFJMP01. The sequence continues at coordinate 1,215 of JBFJMP010000501.1, read as the reverse complement.
GGCGTGGTGCGCGGTCGGTGGGTCGTCATGGCCGTGCCGCCACGGCTGGCAGCCGAACTGGACTGGGAACCCGGCCTGTCCGCGGTGCGGCACCGCTGGCTCGCGGCGCACGAGATGGGCACGACCCTGAAGACCCAGATCCTCTACGAGCGCCCCTTCTGGCGTGACGCGGGGAACTCCGGCGAGATCGTGTGGGCGGACGGGGACCTCGACGTGGCGTTCGACAACTCCACCGACGGCGGCCGTGCCGGGCTCGTGGTGTTCGCCACCGGTGACCGGGGACGACGACTCGGTCGTGCCACGCCCGACGACCGCCGGCGCACGGTGCTCGCCAACCTGACGGCGGTGCTCGGGGCCGAGGCCGGGCATCCCGTCGCCTACATCGACCATGACTGGGACACCGAGGTGTTCTCGGGTGGCTGCCCGGTTGCCACGCCGACAGTCGGGGCGCCGGTGGCGGGCTTCGACCCGACCATCCCGGACGGCCCCGTGCACTGGGCGGGGACCGAGACGTCCACGGTCTGGCGTGGCTACATCGACGGCGCCATCGCGGCGGGGCGTCGTGCGGCCACCGACATCATCACGGGCGTGGCGTAGCCTCCTGCACCGACAGGAGCACGGCACATGCGCATGGTTGGGCTGACCGGCGGCATCGGCAGCGGCAAGTCCACGGTGGCACGCCTGCTGGAGGACTGGGGTGCCGTCGTCATCGACGCCGACCAGGTCGCGCGCGAGATCGTCGAGCCCGGGGAGTCGGCGTTGGCCGAGATCGCGGCGCGCTTCGGGGCGGAGGTCGCCCTGCAGCCCGACGGGTCGCTGGACCGGCCCGCCATCGCCGCGATCGTCTTCGGCGACGACGCGGCGCGACGTGACCTCGAGGCCATCACCCACCCGCGCATCGGAGAGCGGATCGAGCAGCGGATCCTGGCCGCGGCCGCTGACGAGGCCGCGGACGGCCGCGAGCGAGTGGTCGTCGTCGACCACCCACTGCTCGTCGAGTCCGGCGCCGCGACGGGCTATCCGGTCCTCATCGTGGTCACGGCCCCGGTCGAGGTCCGGGTGCACCGCCTGGTCGAGCACCGCGGCATGGATCCCGAGGATGCACGCGCCCGGATCCGTGCCCAGGTCGACGACGCCACCCGTCTCGCCGTTGCCACGCACGTGATCGACAACAGTGGCGAGCCGGACGAGACCCGTCAGCAGGTCGAGGCCCTG
>JBFJMP010000500.1:0-2190 GCA_041633895.1 Nitriliruptoraceae bacterium | reverse complement strand
CGCATCGCCGCGATGCTCCAGCAGCACGGGCGCCGGGCCGACACGCCCGTCGCCGTCGTGCGGTGGGGCACGACCGACCGCCAGACCGTGCTCGACACGGACCTCGGATCGTTGGCCGACGACATCCGCACGGCTGGCGTCCGCTCCCCCGCCACGATCGTGGTCGGCGACGTCGTCGCCGTCCGCGCGCTGATCGGCCCGGCGATGGTCGCGCCCGCCACCGCCCGCCCCCCGCGCCCCGGCGCCCCCACGCGTACGACCACTCCCGCCCTGACGGAGGCCTGACATGACCCCGCCGACCGCGCTCGCCAGCACGTCCGAGGACGCGTTCCCCGCGACCGTCGACCCCGACGCGATCCGCCCCGAGGACCTCCCCGAGGGCCACTACGGCGACCTCGACGAGATCATCGAGTTCGAGGAGCTCGCCCGCGCCTACAAGGCCGGCGAACTCTCGGACGACGACTTCCGGCCCAAGCGCCTGAACTTCGGCGTGTACGGGATCCGGCAGTCGACGGACACGCACATGATCCGTGTGAAGACGCCGCTCGGGAAGTTCTCCGCACGCCAGTTCGAGGCGATGGCGCTGATCGCCCAGGACTACGCCCCACCGCGCGTGGGCCACATCACGACGCGCCAGTGCTTCCAGTTCCACCGCGTCCCGCTGGACAACGTCCCCGTGGTGCTCCGCATCGTGGCGCTGGCCGGGCTGACCACGCGCGAGGCCTGCGGCAACGCGATCCGCAACGTGACGATGTCGCCGCTCGCCGGCGTCCACCCCGACGAGGTGCTGGACACGCAGGCCGCCGCCGACGAGGTCGTGCGGACCTTCCTCCGCCACCCGTCGTTCCAGTCGCTGCCCCGCAAGTTCAAGATCGCGTTCGCGGCCACGCCGGACGACGACGCACTGACCGGCATCCACGACGTCGGCGTGATCCCGGCGATCGGCCCGGATGGTGAGCACGGCTACCGGCTCGTGCTCGGTGGCGGTCTGGGGTCGACGCCGCGTGAGGCCGTCGCACTCGAGCCGTTCACCAAGGCCGAGCACCTCGTCCCGACCGTGCACGCCGCGCTGGACCTGTTCGAAGCCGAGGGTGAGCGGCGCAACCGCGTGCGCGCCCGCATGAAGTTCCTCGTCAAGAAATTGGGCGAGGCCGAGTTCGTCGCCAAGGTGCTCGCGCGCCGCGCGGACCTGATCGAGCAGGGCGTCCTGTCCACGGTCGTCCCCCACCCGACGGTGGCACCGGGTTCGGAGGCCGAGGCCCCGACCGACCTCCCCGCCGACCTCGCGGACCTCGACGTCGCGGCGTACCGGGCATGGTTGGACACCAACATCATCCGCCAGCGCGCCGGTGACGCGTTCGCCGTGTATGCATCGCTCTACCTCGGCGACCTCGACCCGACCCAGTTCCGTGCCATCGCCACGATGATGCGCGACAACGGGCTGGACGACGCACGCCTCACGATCCGCCAGAACGTCGTGTTCCGCGACGTGGCCCCGGAGCGGCTGCCGTACGTCTGGGCCGTCCTGGCCGAGCACGGCCTCGACCGTCCGTTCGCCGAGAAGTCGGGCGACGTCGTGTCGTGCCCCGGCGCCGAGACCTGCAACCTCGCCATCACCGCGTCGCGCGGGCTGGGCACCGCGGTCCAGCAGCAGCTGGAGGCCGACGGTCGGGACGCCGTGAAGGGCGTGTCGATCAACATCTCCGGCTGCCCCAACTCGTGCGGCCAGCACCAGGCCTGGGACATCGGCTTCTCGGGGATGGCCAAGCACGACGCGCAGGGCAACGAGGCGCCGGCGTACCGCGTGTGGGTCGGCGGGCACAGCCACGACGGCCAGTCGCGGTTCGCGGACTACGTCGCGAACGTCCCGGCCAAGCACGCCCCGCTGGCGGCGTCGCGCATCCTCGAGCACTTCGAGGCCGACCGCGCGTCCGAGGATGAGCAGCTGTGGCAGTGGTACGACCGCATCGGCGGCAAGGCCGCGGTCGCCGAGATCCTCGACGACCTGCGCCACATCCCGTCGTTCGCCGAGGACCGCAGCTTCTACGTCGACTGGGGTGACCGGACGCCGTTCCAGGTGATCCTCGGCACCGGCGAGTGCATGGCCTGACGCGCGGGGCGTCGGCGACGTTGGAGGTTGTGGGGCGCATGTGCCCCGGAACCTCCAACGTCGGGCAGGTGCGCGTCAGT
>JBFJMP010000499.1:0-2193 GCA_041633895.1 Nitriliruptoraceae bacterium | reverse complement strand
GTCCCGAAGTGGAACCCGCTCAACATCTGCAGCTACCACCTGCAGGAGGCCGGGGCCACGCCGGTGCAGGAACTCGCGTTCGCACTGGCGAACGCGATCGCCGTGCTCGACGCGGTGAAGGCGACGGGCCAGGTGCCCGACGACGAGTTCGACCAGGTCGTGGGACGCATCTCGTTCTTCGTCAACGCGGGGATCCGGTTCGTCGAGGAGGTCGCCAAGATGCGCGCCTTCGTCGAGCTGTGGGACCAGATCACGCGTGACCGCTACGGCGTCACCAACCCCAAGGCCCGTCGCTTCCGGTACGGCGTCCAGGTCAACTCGCTCGGCCTGACCGAGCAGCAGCCCGAGAACAACATCGCGCGCATCCTCATCGAGATGCTCGGCGTGACCCTGTCCCGCGACGCCCGCGCCCGTGCGGTCCAGTTGCCGGCGTGGAACGAGGCGCTCGGGTTGCCGCGCCCGTGGGACCAGCAGCTGTCACTGCGCATGCAGCAGGTGTTGGCCTTCGAGACCGACCTGCTCAGCTACCCCGACCTGTTCGAGGGCTCGGTCGTCATGGACGCCAAGGTCAACGAGCTGGTCGAGGCGGCACAGGCCGAGCTCGACCACATCCTCTCCCTGGGCGGTGCGGTCGAGGCCGTGGACTACATGAAGTCCGAGTTGGTCAGCTCCAACGCCGGGCGGCTGCGCAAGATCGAGAACGGCGACCAGACCGTCATCGGCGTGAACGCGTTCACCGAGGCCGAGGCCTCGCCGCTCGTCGACGACGAGGGGGGCATCCTCGTGGTCGACGACGCTGCCGAGGCCGACCAGGTCGCCCGGCTCGAGGCGCACAAGGCGCGCCGCGACGACGCGGCCGTGGCCGCCGCGCTGGAGGCCCTGAAGCAGGCCGCCGAGGCCGGCGAGAACCTGATGCGCCCGTCCATCGAGGCGGCCAAGGCCGGTGTGACCACTGGCGAGTGGTCCAACGCCCTGCGGGAGATCTTCGGCGAGTACCGCGGCCCCACCGGCGTGTCCGACCGCGCGCTGGCCGGCTCGTCCGCGGGGACGTCGCTCGTCGAGGGACGTGAGCGCATCAAGGCGATCGAGGAACGCCTCGGCCGCAAGCTGCGCATCCTCGTCGGCAAGCCGGGCCTCGACGGGCACAGCAACGGCGCTGAACAGGTCGCCCTGCGTGCCCGCGACCTCGGGATGGAGGTCATCTACGAGGGCATCCGCCTGACGCCGGAGCAGATCGTGCGCACCGCCGTCGACGAGGACGTTCACGTGGTCGGCCTGTCGATCCTGTCCGGGTCGCACCTGGCGCTGATCCCCGCCATCGTCGAGGGCCTGCGGGAAGCGGGCCACGACGTCCCCGTGGTCGCCGGCGGGATCATCCCACCGGCCGACGCCGCCAAGCTGCGCGAAGCCGGCGTCGCGGCGGTGTTCACCCCCAAGGACTACGCCCTGACGGACGTGCTCGTCGACGTCGCGGAACTGACCGTGGCGGGCGCCCCGGCCTGACCGCGCGGCCGTCCGGGGCGGTCAGACGAACTGGCCGCCCGGGTCCTGGTCGAAGCCACCGAAGCCGCGGTCCACGATGAACTCCGCGTAGTCGCGGAGCTCGGACGGGGTGCCGTCGGGCAGCCCCACCCGTACCGCGTCGACGAAGTCGTCGCCGGTCGACTCGATGTCGCCCCAGAACGGTTCGGCATCGCCGGAGCCGGACCCGGCAAGCGCAGGCGAGCCGGCGACGGCGTCGAGGTAGTCGACCCACGCATCCATGTGGCCGGCGTAGGCGTCGCGGATGTCGCGCAGCCCGTCGAAGCCAGCCTCCTCACCGCCCGCAAGGCCCCGCAGGGTCGTGCGGATCGCCAGCAGGTCCTCGGCCGCGTCCCGGGCGGCGTCGGCGATCGCCTCCGCGCCGTCACCGACGGTGCCGTCCTCCTCCAGCAGCGGCTGCAGGTCGACCTGGAACCCGATCATGCGTTCCTCGGACTGGTCGATCACCTGCAGGACGGCCTCGGTCTGGGCGATGACGTCGTCCGGGTCCACGTCGGTGACCGCCGGGGGCACGTCAGCCGTCGCACCGTCGTCCGACGTGCGTGCCAGCAACACGGCGGCCGCCCCGGCCGCGAGCAGCACGAGCACGCCGATGATGACCGCGACGACCAGCGTCCCCGTACGTCGGGGCGGTGGCGGCGACCAGTCGGG
>JBFJMP010000498.1:0-2195 GCA_041633895.1 Nitriliruptoraceae bacterium | reverse complement strand
GTCACCCTGGGCCTGCTCAGCACCGCCCTCGGCCTCGGTTCGGTGCCGCCGTCCATCTCCCTCGCGGTCAAGCGCACGCTCGTCAGCGAGGGACGCCTGTTCATCGTGTCCATGGTGCTGTGGGGCGCGGCGATCATCGGCTTCGCCTATGCGGGGACGATCCTGCTCAGCGTCGTCGCGCTCGGCGTCGCGGGGCTCGGGTTCGGGTTCCAGAGCATCCTCACGCGGACGATCCTGCTGCGGATCGTCGACCCGGCGTTCCACGGTCGCGTCATGGGGACGTTGATGCTGACGTGGGGGGCCAACATCGTGGGCACCTTCGCCGGAGGGCGGATCGCCGACCTGCTCGGGGTCCAGACCGTCATCGCGATGAGCGGTGGCGTGATCCTCGTGGTGACGCTGGGGATCCTCGCGTGGAACCCCCGGCTGTGGCGCGTGTAGTCGGGCTGCATCGGGCTCAGCGGATGCGGGGCTCGGGGCGCGTCACACCGTCACGGTCCACCTGTGCGGTGCCGATCGGGTTGCCGATCTGGGTGTAGGCAAGCCCCTGGTGGAGGGCCGCCGAGCGGAGTTGGTCCAGGCTGTCCCAGATCGCCTTCACGGTGCCCTGCACGGCGGCCGGTGGCTTGGCGGCGATCGTCGCGGCCAACTCGTGGGCGCGGTCCCAGAGCGCGTCCCGGGTCGTGACCTCGGTGACCAGGCCGATCTGCAGGGCGCGGTCCGCCGACATGCGTTCGTCGAGGCCGAGCAGCGCCCACCGCAGGGCGTCACCGAGGTTGATGCGACGTGCGAGTCCGATCGGTTCGAGCGCCGATGTCATGCCGTACGACACGTGCGGATCGAAGAACTGGGCGTCGTCGGAGCACAGGATCAGGTCGGCCTCGTTGAGCCAGTAGAAGGCGCCCCCCGCGACCATCCCGTGGCACGCCGCGATGACGGGCTTGTAGACGTGGTTGGCCTTGGGGCTCAGCGACAGGCCCGGGTCGAGCGCGCTGAACGGATTGTCGTGGAAGTCGATGCCCTCGACGACGTCGACACCCGTGCAGAAGGCGCGGTCCCCGTTCGCGCGCAGGACGACGGCGTGGACCGCGTCGTCGGTCCGGACCTCGTCCCAGACCGCGACGAACTCGTCGAGCATCGCCTGGTTGAAGGCGTTGAGCCTGTCCGGGCGGTTCAGGGTCACCGTCGCGACGTGGTCGTCGCCGAGGTCGTACGTGATCGTCGTCAGGTCCACGGGCGTCGCTCCCAGTCGCGGCCGACGTGGCCGGCCGAGGGCAGGCTAGGTGCTGGACGAGCTCGCGCGAGGACCGATCAGCAGGCCCTCGGCCTCGGCGAGCAGTTCACCGTCGCAGTAGGACCGACCCCAGGCCCAGATCTTGCGACCGTCGACCCGGTCGACGCCGCCCTCGTAGTCGATGCGTTCGTGCAGGGGCGTGGGGCGACGCAGGTCGACGGCCAGTCGGGCCGTCTTGCCGGCGAACCCGGATGCCACCTGGGCGACGCCGACGAGGTCGTCGAAGGCGGCGATCACGAAGCCGCCGTGGACCGTGCCAGGTGGGCCCTCGAACTTCTCGTCGTAGCTCGTCGAACCGCGGGTGACCCCATCCTCGTAGGTCAGGACGAGCGGGGTTGCGAGGGGGTTCGCCCGCCCCGTCAGGGGGCTTCGTTCGAACAGGGAGGCGTTCTCGTCACCGGTGGTCGCCGCTGACGCGCCCCCGGCACGCAGGTCCGGCAGCGCCCCGGCCGCGGCACGTGCCGTACGGATGGCGGCGGCCAGCGCCTCGAGGTCGGCGGGCGCCGCGGCGTCGGGATCGAACTGCGCCACGTCGGTCATGAGGTGGCGCAGGTCGTCGACCAGGCCGTGCTTGCGGGTGCGCCCCGCCGAGGGCTGGGGATCCGCTGGCCACCAGGCCTCGGCGATCGGGGCGCGGGTCACGTCGGCAGGACTGCCGTGACCGTTCCGACGACGTGGTTCCCGAGGCTGTTCGCGCCGGCCACCGTGATCGTGATCTCGCCGCTGTCGCCGTCCACGGCGGTGACCTCACCGGTGAGGGTCATCGTGTCGCCCGGGTAGTTGGGCGCACCGAGGCGGATCGACACGTTGCGCAGCAGCGTCTCGGGGCCCGCCCAGTCGGTCACGAACCGCCCCACGAAGCCGTTGGACGTGAGGATGTTCATGAAGATGTCGGTGTTGC
>JBFJMP010000497.1:0-2200 GCA_041633895.1 Nitriliruptoraceae bacterium | reverse complement strand
GTACGGGTCGAACTGCGTGCCACCCATCGCGTCGATCTCCTCGACCGCGGCATGGACCGGCATGGCGGCCCGGTAGGGACGATCCGTCGTCATGGCGTCGAAGGTGTCGATGATCGAGAAGATCCGCGCCGGGAGGTAGATGTCCTCGCCGGCGACGCCGTCTGGGTAGCCGCGCCCGTCCCAGCGTTCGTGATGCGACTTCACGATCTGCACGGCGTCGCCGAGGAAGCGGATGTTGCCCACCAGCTGGTAGCCGATGACCGGGTGCATCTTCATCTGCTCCCACTCGTCGTCGTCGAGCGGGCCCGGCTTGTTCAGGATGCGGTCGGGGATCCCCACCTTGCCGATGTCGTGGAGCAGGAAGCCGTACTGGATCGCGGCCTCGTTCGCGAGTTCCGGGGCCACGCGCTTCGTGAGGCTCATCGCGAACTGGTACGTCCGGTCGAGGTGGTTGCGCGTGTAGTTGTCCTTCATCTCGCAGACCATCGCCAGCGTCCGCACCAGGGTCAGATAGGCGGCACGCGTCTCGTTGAGCGCCGCCTCGGTTTCCGCACGCTGGGAGCGTTCCCGCCCCGACATCACGCGCAGGTCCTCGGCGAACAGCATCAGCTGTCGCCGCATCTGTTCGACCTCGTCAACCTTGCGTGGATCCATGAGTGCCCCCGTCCCGGTGGTGCACGGTCATGACTTCTCGAGCAACCGTTCGATCACGTCGAGCAGTTCGAGCGGGCTGAACGGCTTGGTGAGGTAGGCGTCCCCTCCGGCATCCTCGGCCTCGGCCCGGTCCGCGGGCGAGTCCCGCGCCGTGAGCAGCACGATCGGCAGGCCCCCCATGGCCGGTCGCCGCCGCAGTTCACGCGTGAGTTCGAACCCGTCCATGCCCGGCATCATCACATCGGTGACGACGAGGGCAGGACGCTCGTCGTCGACCGCCGCCAGCGCGTCGCTGGCCGAGGTCACCGTCGTCACGTCGTAGGCGTCACGCATGTCCAGCACGGTCGCCACGACCTTGAGGATCAGCGGATCGTCGTCCACGACCAGCACGCGGGGCAGCATCTCAGTCACTCGCCAGCAACTCGGTCACGGAGGTCGCCCCGGAGCGGTAGCGCTCAGCGAGCTCGGCCTGCAGGCGGTCGATCACGTCGAACAGCTGGCGCCGCAGCCCGGACAGCTGGCGTTCGAGGTCGGCGTAGCGCGTGGCGAGGTCGCGGAGTGCGTCGTCGTCCAGATCGCCCAGGTGCAGCACCTCGGCGTCCGCGTCGGTGTCACCGGCCTCCGGGGGCGCGATCGTTCGTGGGATGCGGACGGTCACCGGGTCCCGGGGGCCACCACCGCGATCCGCGAGCATGGCCGAGAGGCGCCCGAGCAGGTCGTCGCCGCCGTCGCGGTTCTCGGCTTCGCCGCGCAGGAGGTCGATGCGGCCCTGCAGGATCCGGCGGCTGTAGGACACACGGCCCTCGGCCTGTTCGGCGAGGTCCCGCTTGGTCCGCAGTTCGGCGGCCGTCCAGTCCTCGATCCCTGCGAGGAAGCCTTCGGCGAGCACTTGGTCGAGCACGACATCAGCGTTCAGGGCCGACTCCAGTTCATCCATGGACGACCACCTCAGTGGCTGACCTGATTCGATCATCGGCACCAGCGGTGCCCATCTTCACCCACACGGGGATCTGCCTCCCGATACGTCCGGCGACCCTGACCGTACACGCCTACCATGCGCCGCATGCAGGGAACTCTCTCAGACGCTGCTCCCGCCGAACTCTGCCTTCGGCTCGCGGGCCAAGCCGCCACGGGCGCTCTCCGCCTGCAGGGGGATTCGGGCGAGGCCGTCATCCAGTTCCGGCGCGGACTCCTGGTGTCGGGGCGCTCCCCCGCGACGACGGGCGAGCACGGCGCCCGGCTCGGCGAACGACTCGTCCTCGCCGGGGCGATCACGGCGACGGCACTCGACGAGGTCCTCGCGGAACAGCAGGGCCTGGACCAGCCACTCGGACTCGGCCAGCTGCTGGTGGACCGCGACCTCGTGTCCGCGCGCCTCGTGCGCCTGTACCTCGTGGAACAGATCCTCGACACCGTGCTGGACACGGTCGGCTGGTCGACCGGGGACTACGGCTTCGAACCGGGGCGCGTCGACGTCCCGGACGGTGTCGAGGTGGCCGTCGAGGTCCACCGCGCGCTCATGGAGGTTCGTCGTCGCGACGACGAG
>JBFJMP010000496.1:0-2202 GCA_041633895.1 Nitriliruptoraceae bacterium | reverse complement strand
GGCCGCCCCACCACCCCACGGATCAGTAGCCGGTGAAGATCTGCTGCGTGCCGCCCTCGACCCACTCCAGGAGGAGTGCGTCGCCGGCGAGCTCGGCCTGCCCGTTGTTGAACGTGAGCGTCCCGAACACCGAGTCGAACGTGTCGATCCCGGCCAGCGCCTCGGCCACGGCCGGTGCGTCGCCGGTGCCAGCGCGGACGATGCCCTCGACGAGCAGCTTCGCGGCCGCGTAGCCCTGCGCTGCGAAGATGTCCGGCGCGGTGCCGTACTCGGCCTCGTACAGCTCGGCGAAGGTCTGGACCATCGGGTCCTCGTTCAGCGTCGAGAACGCGATCGGGAACTTCGTGCCCGCCAGCGCGTCGCCAGCGACCTCGTAGTTGTTGTCGTTCGACGGGCCGTAGTTCGAGATGATCTCGCCCTCGAAGCCACGGTCACGGAGCGCCTTGATGAACAGGGTGGCTTCCTCGCCGAGGAGGCTGCCGACGAACACGTCCGGGTTGAGGTCGAGCACCTGCGTCGCGGGACCCGCGAAGTCGGTGTCACCGGCCGAGGTGTCGATGCGCCCGGCAACCGTCACGCCAGCGTCCTCGAGCGCGGAGGCCCAGACGTCGGCGTCGGCAGCCATGCCGTCGTTGTCGGCGGTGACGCCGATGACGGCGGTCTCGATGCCGCCACCGGCGACCACTGCGTCGACGAGCTGCGGGTAGGCGGTCTCACTCAGGAGCAGGACCGGGCGGTACATGTACGGCGCCTCGGGCAGGCCCGGGAGGATGGCCGAGGTGATGATGCCGGGGGTCTGACCCTCGATCAGCAGCGGCTTGACGGAGCCTGCGACCGACGAGAGGGCGCAGCAGAGCACGCCGGAGACGCCTTCGGCGAGCATCCCGTTGACGGCGGCGATGGCCGCGGCCGGGTCGCCGCCCGCGTCCTGCTCGATGAGTTCGAGTTCCACACCCTCACCGAGGGCGCCGTTGTCGTTGAGCTCCTTGATGGCCAGCCGGGCGCCCTGGGCGAGCGGCACACCAGCGAAGGCGGCCGGGCCCGAGGTCAGCGACTGGAAGCCGATGCGGTAGGTGCCGGCCGGCAGGGCGGCAGCCTCGCCGTCGTCGTCGGTCGCGCCGTCCGTGGGCGCATCGGTCGGCGCGTCGGTCGCGTCGTCCGTGGCCACAGGCGTGGGGTCGCCGTCGGCGCCCTCGTCGGAGCTGCTGCAGGCACCGGCGACGAGCGCCAGGACGAGCAGCAGCAGGGTCAGGACGCGGCCAGAGCGGCGCGTCTGCGTGCGAGCTCCCAATCGGTTCACGTGGATCTCCTCGCCGTCAAGGACGGCATCGTCGTTGGGCGGGGCGCCCAACTCTCTCCCTAATGCTTGCTTGGTGTACACGGAAATCGTAAACCATGCAAGCGCTTGGTTGTTTCCCTACGACCGCGATCGCACAGGCGCGCGGCAGATCGGTCGGCGGTGCACGCACCGCACGAGGCTCACGTGCCCAGTTCGTCCCGGACCGCGGCGAGGAACCTCGCCGCCATGACGCCGTCGACCACCCGATGGTCGCAGGCAAGCGTGAGCATGATCGTCGGGCGCGCCACGACCGCGCCGTCCACCACGACCGGGCGCTCGCGCACCGCCCCGGCGAAGAGCAGGGCGACCTGCGGGTGGTTGACGACCGGGGTGCCGGTGTCCACGCCGAACATGCCGAGGTTGGACACGGTCAGCGTGCCGCCGGACATCTCGTCGAGGGCCAACTTCCCCGAGCGGGCGCGCGTCGCGATGTCCCGCAGGCGCTCGGACAGCTCGTCGAGGGTTGCGTCCTGGGCTGCCCGCACGACCGGTGTCAGCAGCCCGCGCTCGGTCGCGACCGCGACGCTGATGTTCACGTCCCCGTGGCGCGTGAGGACGTCGTCCACGAGCGTGGCGTTGAGTTCTGGGACCGCCACCGCGGCACGGACGGCGGCATGGACGAGGCGGTCGTTGAGCGTCGGCTGGCCGGGGCCACCCGCCGCACGACGGGCGATCGCCGCCGACATGTCGACCTCGACGATCTCGCAGAAGTGCGGGATCTCGCGCCAGGAGCGCTGGAGGTGGTCGGCCATGCGGCGCACGACACCGGACAACGGAGCGCCCTCGTCGACCGGCGGCGTCGTGTCCGCGGCGGTCGGGGCTGCCTCGCCACCGTCGACCAGCGCGCGCACGTCGTCGACGGT
>JBFJMP010000495.1:0-2202 GCA_041633895.1 Nitriliruptoraceae bacterium | reverse complement strand
CGGGGCGGGGCTGGACGACGCGGGCGCGGGGCGCGGGGTCGGTGTCGTCACCGACTCCACCGCCGACCTGTCCCTCGACCTCGCGGACCGACTCGGGCTGCGGGTCGTGCCGATGTCGGTGACGATCAACGACACGACCTACATCTCCCGGGTCAGCATCAGCGACGAGCAGTTCTACGACATGCTCGACCACGCGACGGTCCTGCCCACCACGGCCCAACCCAACCCGGCATGGTTCGAGGAGGCGTTCGCCGACTGCGTCGACGACGGCCTCGAGGCGGTCGTGTGCCTCCACGTGTCCCGTGAACTGTCGGGCACCGTGTCGGCGGCGATGCGCGCGGCACAGGACGCCGGACTGCGGGTCGAGGTCGTCGACTCGCGGCAGGTCGGTGGTGGGCTGGCGCTGATGGCGCTGACCGCCCAGCGGGTGGCCCGTGCCGGGGGGAGCGTCGCCGAGGTGGTGGCCGCGGCCGAGGCGGTCCGCAGCAACCTGGTCAACGTCCTGCTCGTCGACACGTTGGAGTACCTGCGACGTGGTGGACGGGTCTCGGGTGCTAGGGCCATGGTCGGCAACGTCCTCAAGGTGAAGCCGATCCTGGAGGTGGCCGACGGTCGGGTGGAGCCGGTGGAACGCACGCGCACCTTCACGCGTGGCCTTGACCGCCTCGTGGAACGTGTGGCCGAGTCGCTCGACGACCAACCGGCCGATGTGATCGTGACGCACGCGTTGGCCCCGGAACGCGCCGAGGAACTGTGGGCGCTGGTCCGCGAGCGGATCGACGTGTCGTCGGCGCTGACGACGGTGTTCGGGCCGGTCCTGGGGACGCACACCGGGCCAGGGGCGGTCGCCCTGGCTGCCGCGCCGGCCGGGGACGAGCCCCTGCTGCCGCCTGAACTCGCCGATCCACAGCCGACCACCTGACCGACCGCACGGGCGCGGCCGCGGGTGACCATGGGGCATGGCTGTCGACCCCCGGGATCGTGTGCGCGCCGTCGGCGCGTGGCTCGACGCATCGCCGACCGAGGTCGTGGGCCTGACGGTGATGGTCCTCGGGGCGGTGGCCGTCGCGGCCGCCATGTGGTGGACGGCTCGGCCGGTGGAACTCAAGGGCCCCGCGTCGGACCCGGGGGTCGTGATGTCGTCGGACGGGGTGGCGGTTCCGGTCGGTGCGGACGAGGTGACGGTCCACGTTGCGGGAGCCGTCGTCCGTCCGGGGCTCGTCACGGTGCCGATCGGGGGGCGCGTCGCCGACGCCGTGGCGGCCGCGGGTGGACCCGCCGCGGATGCGGACCTCGACCCCCTGAACCTCGCGCGGGTGCTGGTCGACGGCGAACGGCTGGTGGTCCCCGTGGTCGGAGCGCCGGGTGGTGACGCGGCCACGGAGGTCACGACCACGCCGGGCGTCCGTCCCGACGGCCGAGTCGACCTCAACTCGGCCACGTCCGTGCAGTTGCAGGCCCTGCCGGGCATCGGGCCGGTGCTGGCCGAGCGCATCGTCGCCCATCGTGACGCGAACGGCCCGTTCACCGAGGTCGGCCAACTGCGCGAGGTGACGGGGATCGGCGAGCGCACGTTCCAGGGCCTCGCCGACCTCGTCGCCGTGTGAGCGGGGCGCCGCCCACGGGCGCGGTCGCCTGGGCCGTGGCGGCCATCTTCGGAGCGCGCGTGGGCTGGGGCGTCGGCGCCGGCCCTCCCCGGGACCCGGGGGTCGGGGTCGCGCTCGCCGTGGTGGCCGTCACGACGGTTCTGGTCGCCGTCGGGCGTCGGTGGTGGTCCCCGCGCGTCGCCGCAGTGACCCTGGTCCTCGTGGCCGCCACGGGCCTCGGCGCGGCACACCGGGCGCTGCTGTCCGACGGCCCACTGGACCGTCTGGCGGCCGACGGCGGGACCGCGGCGATGGTCGGGGTGGTCGCGACCGACGCCCGTCCGACGGAGCCGGGGCGCTGGTGGACGATCGTGCGGGTCGACCGCGTCGGCGACACGCGCACCCGCGAACGCGCGGTGTGGTCGTCGGGAGGCGATCCGCCCCGGCGCGGGCAGACGCTGGACCTGCAGGCGTCGGCACGCCCGTTGGACGACGCGGCGGGCTTCGATGGGTACCTGCGCCGCCTGGGCGTGGTGGCCCGACTGTCGGTGTCGGGTGTGGCCGTGTCGGCGCCGGAGGGAGCGGTCATCCGCTCGACCAACGTCGTCCGGGAGCG
>JBFJMP010000494.1:0-2211 GCA_041633895.1 Nitriliruptoraceae bacterium | reverse complement strand
AGCGCCCACATCACCCTGCTGCACATGAAGCCCGTTCGGGTGGGTCGGTTCACCTTCGACCCGATCTTCGCGCGCAAGCATCGTGAGCACCACGCGGACCCGCGTGACATGGCACTGACGTTCCTGCCGACGCCGGTGGTCGTCCAGTTGGCCCTGCTGATGGCCGCCGTCGGGCTGTTCGTGTTCCCCCGCATCGGACTCGGGTTGACGTTCATGTCCACGATCGGGCTGATCGGACTCGTCTACGAGTGGACCCACTACCTCGTGCACACCGACTACCGCCCGCAACGGGCGCTGTATCGGTTGCTGTGGACCCACCATCGCCTGCACCACTACAAGAACGAGAACTACTGGTTCGCGTTCACGTCCACGTACCCCGACGTCGTCTTCCGCACCGCCCCGGACCCCGTGGCGGTCGACACCAGCCCGACGGTCCGCGACCTCCTCGGAACCAGCCAGTCCTGAGTCAACCCCCTGGCTGCCCCGTTCGATGCGACACCTGCCTGCACGCGTGCCGTCCGCCGGCGATCGGTAACCTCCCCGTCACCGTCCCGAAGGCTTCACATGCGTGCTCGCATCGTCCGCGTCCTGGGGTTGACGCTCCTGGTGTCGATCACCTTCATCGCCCCCGCATCCGCCTACATCGACCCCGGTTCGACCACCGTGGTGTTCCAGGCGGTGATCGCCGGCATCGCGGCGGCCGGGATGGGCATCAAGACGTTCCGCCACCGGATCGCGAACCTGTTCCACCGTCGTGGCGCGACGTCCACGACGTCCACCGCGCCCGCCGCTGACGACTCCGGTTCCTCCGCGGCCGGCGACCACTGAGCCGACCGTGACCACCACGCGTGTCGCCGGGTCCTTCCGTGACCCCGCTGGCTTCCTGTTCCGGCACGACGGCGTGCTCCACCGCCAGGTGAACCCGGTGTTCGCCGACGACTGGGACGCGGTCGTCGCCAGCGGCCTGTTCGAGGCCCTGTGGGACGCGGGCCTGCTCGTGCGCCACGACGTCCTCGCGCCCGACGAGGCTGCGGCGTTGGCCACCGGCGAGGCCCACGTCGTCCTGCGCCCCGACGAGTTGCCGTTCGTCTCCCAACCCCACGAGTGGGCGCCCGCGCAACGCCGCGACGCCGCCCTCGTCACGCTCGAGGCCCAACGCATCGCGATCGAGCACGGCTGCACCCTGCGCGACGCATCGGCCCACAACGTCGTCCTCCACGGCGGGCGCGCCGTCCTCATCGACACGCTGTCGTTCGGGCCGTGGACGGAGGGTGACCCGTGGGTCGGCTACGGCCAGTTCTGCCGCCACTTCCTCGCCCCGCTCGCGCTCGAGACCGTCGTCGACCACCGCCTGCGACGCCTGCTCGTCGCCGACGTCGACGGCATTCCCCTCGACCTCGCCTCCACGCTGCTGCCAACGCGCACGAAGTTCAAGCCCGGCCTGCTCGCCCACCTCCACGCCCACGCCAAGGCCAGCGGCCGTGGCGAGGTGGACCCCGACGCCGCCCCGACGCGCACCGTCACGTTCTCGCAGCGGGCCATGCTCGGGCTGGTCAGCCAACTCCACGGCGTCATCGACGGACTCACCTGGGACGACGTCGCGACCACGTGGTCCGACTACGACGCGCACCTCGACCACTACACCGCCGCGGCCACGCAGGCCAAGGAGGACGTGGTCGCCAGCACCGTGGCCGAGCTCGCCCCGGCCACCGTCTGGGACCTCGGCGCGAACATGGGCCGCTTCTCGCGACTGGCTGCCGCGACCGGCGCCCACGTGGTCGCCTGGGACATCGACGAGGGCGCGGTCGAACGCAACTGGCGCCAGTTGGCCACCGAACCCGTCACCGCCGGCGAGGTGCTCCCGCTCATCCTCGACCTGGCCAACCCGAGCCCCGCGCTCGGCTGGGCCCACACCGAGCGGCCGTCGCTCACCGAACGCGGCCCGGTCGACCTCGTGCTGGCCCTGGCGCTGATCCACCACCTCGCCATCGGCAACAACGTCCCCCTGCCGGACGTCCTGGGCCATCTGACCAGCCTCGGTGAGCACGTGCTGGTCGAGTGGGTGCCCAAGGACGACCCCAAGGTCCGCGTGCTGCTCGCGACCCGCGAGGACGTGTTCGCCGACTACACCCGCGACGGGTTCGAGGCCGCCGCCACCGCACACGCCGACATCGTCACCGCCACGCCACTGCCCGACAGTGGGCGCGTGCT
>JBFJMP010000493.1:0-2222 GCA_041633895.1 Nitriliruptoraceae bacterium | reverse complement strand
GGTCCTGACCCTTGCGCTTGACGAGGCGGTCGACGCAGACGACCACGGGGTCGTCGCCGAGGCCGTGGCGGTCGCGCATGGCGCGGTCGTCGACGTCGGGGCGGAACGTCTCCAGTGGGACGCCGGTGCGCAGCAGTCGCAGGGGCGGGCCGTCCTCGCCCACGAGGCCGCGGACGTGCGCCGCCGTGTGCTCGGACACCGAGTACAGCAGGTCGGCGCCCCGCAACTGCCGGCGCAGCCACGTCTTCGACGCCGGCAGGTGGGCGGGCGTGATCAACTCGGCGCCGTGGGTGCAGACCGCCGTCGGGATCCCGAGGCGCCTGCCGAGGCCGACCAGCGGCCACGGCGTCGCGAACAGCAGGGCATCGGCGTCCGTGCGCTCGATCGCCTCGGCCAGGGCGCGCTCGGTCCCACGCGTGGGGCCCATGTAGCGACGGGGGCCGCGGATGATCCGGTAGGCGGCGGGGTCGGCGTGGTGGGCGGCGTCGTGTTCGGCAGCCTCGGGGTGGTCGGCGGCGAAGGCGGCCGCGTCCGGGAGGCGCCGCAGGATGTTGTCGAGGTACTGCTGAATACCGCCGACCTGCGGCAGGAAGTCGTTGCTGACCACGAGTGTTCGCACGGGCGGGAGCGTAGCCCTGACCGGTGCAGGACCCCGGATCGCGACACCGCGCCCGGTACCGTTCGCGCGTACCGACGTCGAGGACTGCCGTGAGTCGTACCGCCACGCCCGAGGTCATGCCCGGCTGCGAACCGTGGTCCGCTGCCGGCTCCGGGGAGTTCGCCTCCACCACCGTCGTCGTCTGCCACGGCTTCACGGGCAACCCGTTGGCGACGCGGCCGCTGGGCGAGCTGCTCAACGCGGCCGGCTTCGGGGTCGAGGTGGTGCGCCTGCCCGGCCACGGGACCTCGGTCGACGACCTGCGGACGACGCGGTACGCGGACTGGCGTGGTGCGGTCGAGACGGCCGTCGACCGCGCCCGCAACGCCGACGGCGTCGACCGCGTCGTCCTGGTCGGCCACTCCATGGGCGGGACCATCTGCCTCGACGTCGCCAGCGCCCGCCCCGACGACATCGCCGGGGTCGTGGCCATCAACGCCGTGATCCTCGAACCGACCCAGCTGCTGGCCCGCCTCGCCCCGCTGCTGCAGTACGTCATCCCCGTCGTCCCACGCGACCTCGCGGGGCTGCCGACGGACGACATCGCACGTCCGGACGTCAGCGAGACCGCCTACCCGAAGGTCTCGGCCCGGGCGGCCCAGTCGTTGATGTCCAACCTCGCCCGCATCCGCAGCCAACTGCTGGACCTGACGATGCCGCTGATGGTCATCACCTCCCCGCAGGACCACACGGTCGAGGCCCACAACTCGGACGCCATCGTCGAACTGGTCGGTTCGACCGACATTCGCCGCATCACCTGTGAGCGCAGCTACCACGTGCCGCAACTGGACTGGGACCGTGAGCTGGTCGAGCAGTCGGTCCTGACGTTCGCCACCGACCTCCACGGAGCCTGAGCCATGCGTCGGACGCTCGCCGTCGTTGCCCTCCTGCTCGCCCCGCTCGCGGCATGGCCGTCGAGCCCCGCGCAGGCCCAGGACGTCGACCGGGTGCGGGTGCTGCACCTGACGGTGGACTCCCTGCACCCCTCCGAGGTCGGACCCCAGACCCCGACGTTGATGGCGCTGCGCGAACAAGGGGTCTGGTACGAGCAGGCCCGCTCGGTCATGGCCTCCGAGACCCTGCCCAACCACGTCGCCATGGCCACGGGGGCCTACCCCGAGCGCAACGGCATCCCGGGCAACGAGGGGCGCGGCGAACCCGGCGACCAGGACATCCACACGAGCCCGATCGAGGGCGAGGACGACCTCGGCGACCCGGACCTGTTGCAGGTGCCGTCGTTCGCCGCGGTCATCGAGGCGACCTGCCCCGACCTGCGCACCGTCACCGTGCTGTCGAAGGCCTACGTCGACAACATCTTCCAGCCGGACCCCGTGGACTCGCGGTTCCCGCAGGAGGACTTCAACGTCCCCGAGTCGGGGCACGCGCTGGACCTGACGACCGTGGGCTTCATCCTCGACGAGGTCAACTCGGGTGCCCAGTTCGACTACCTGTTCGCGAACCTCGGCGACGTGGATCGCACCGGACACATCGACGCGACGGGGTTCACGGGCATCCCGGTCGCGCGGCAGGCCGCGATCACCGACACCGACACGCTGCTCGGGCT
>JBFJMP010000492.1:0-2223 GCA_041633895.1 Nitriliruptoraceae bacterium | reverse complement strand
GTTCGGCGGGTACCTCGCGGCGCTGGCCTGCCTGCGTCGCCCCGACGTGTTCCGCGCCGGGATCGTCGGCGCCCCGGTCACCGACTGGCGGCTGTACGACACCCACTACACGGAGCGCTACCTCGGCCATCCCGACGACGCCTCGGACGCCTACCGCCGATCGTCCCTCGTGGATGCGGACGGCGTGCTGCTGGATGCCGTGGCGCCCGCCGAGGGCGACGCGGGACCGGACCTGCTCGTCATCCACGGCCTCGCCGACGACAACGTCGTGGCGGCACACAGCCTGCGCCTGTCGTCGGCGCTGCTGGCCGACGGACGACCGCACGCCTTCCTGCCGTTGTCCGGCGTGACGCACATGACCCCGCAGGAGGTCGTCGCCGAGAACCTCCTGCTGCTCCCGCGCGACGTCCTGCGCCGCGCGCTGGCATGATGGTCCCGCCGTCCGTCCGGGGATCTGGTCGGGGGGCGCACGGCCGGTCGACAACGCCGAGCCGAGTTCGGAACCATCATGGGGTGCGCTACGTTGACGTGCACGTCAACTGACGGGAGCTGACGGATGGCAGGAATGGCGGATGCACCGCCGATGTACCGGTTCCTCAAGCGCGCGCTCCCACTGTTCCTGCCGCGCTACCTGTACCTCCAGGTCGACGGCATCGAGAACGTGCCCGAGACGCAGTCCGCGATCATCGCGAGCAACCACCTGTCGTTCATCGACTCGATCGTGTTGCCCCTCGCGCTCTCGCGGCCGCTCTACTACCTCGGCAAGGCCGACTACTGGGACTCGTGGCGCACGCGCTGGTTCTTCCAGGCAGCCGGCGTCGTCCCCGTCAAGCGCGAGGGTGGCTCCGCTGGTGAGGCCAGCCT
Source organism: Nitriliruptoraceae bacterium (assembly GCA_041633895.1). GTDB lineage: Bacteria > Actinomycetota > Nitriliruptoria > Nitriliruptorales > Nitriliruptoraceae > JBFJMP01. The sequence continues at coordinate 1,359 of JBFJMP010000492.1, read as the reverse complement.
GCTGACCGGCGTCGAGATCCTCCACTCGGGTGACCTCGTGGGCGTCTACCCCGAGGGCACTCGCAGCCCCGACGGTCGCCTGTACCGCGGCAAGACCGGCCCGGTGCGCATGGCACTTGCTGCCGGCGTGCCGATCATCCCGGCTGCCGTCATCGGCACCGACAAGGCCCAGCCCACCGGCAAGCGCACCGTCAGCCGCCATCCGGTCACCGTGCGGTTCGGCCGCCCCCTCGACGTGTCGCGCTACGCCGACCAGCAGGACGACCCGTTCGCGCTGCGGTCCGCGACGGACGAGCTGATGTTCGAGATCATGACCCTGTCCGGCCAGGAGTACGTCGACGAGTACGCCTCGCGCGTGAAGTCCGGCGACGTGGACGCCACAGCCGCACCGTCGTCGGCTCCGGCGATGCCCGCGGTGCCGGAGCACGACGAGGCCGAGGCCAGCGACGGCCAGGACGGTCCCCGCCGAGCGGTGTCCTGACGTGAGTCAGGTACCTGCCGGGTGGTACCCGGACCCGGAGCGCCCGGGACAGCAGCGCTGGTGGGACGGCACCCAGTGGGCCGCGTCCCAGCCGGTCGCGCCCCCGCCTGCGCCCGTGGCCTACGGCGCCCCCGTGGCCACGGGGTCGCCGGCCAACGGCATGGCCATCGCGGCGCTGATCCTGTCGATCATCTGGCTCGCCGGGCTGGGGTCGATCCTCGCGATCATCCTCGGGATCGTCGCACTGCGTCAGATCCGCGAATCGGACGGCGCCCAGGGCGGCCGCGGCATGGCGATCAGCGGCATCGTCATCGGGGTGATCGGCGTGCTCGGCGCCGCCCTGACGCTGGCGTTCGTCCTGGCCGTCGGTGACGACCTCGGCGACTTCGTCGACTGCGTCGAGCGCGAGGCCCAACAGGACGACGGCGTCATCGACTGCGACTTCGGCTCCCTCGGTCCTGCGCTCGCCGGCTGAGCGGCCGGCTCAGGCGTCGTCCGAGCCGTCCTGTGGGTCGAACTCGATCGAGACCGAGTTGATGCAGTAGCGCAGCCCGGTCGGCTTGTCGGGGGCATCGTCGAACACGTGGCCGAGGTGGCCGCCGCAGTTCGTGCAGACCACCTCGACCCGGCGCATGCCCAGCGTCGAGTCGTCGTGGTAGGTGATCGCCTGGCCGTCGACCGGCTCGAAGAACGACGGCCACCCGCAGCCCGCGTCGAACTTCGCGTCGCTGCGGAACAGGGGCGCGTGGCAGGCGGCACAGCGGTACGCGCCGGACTCCCAGTGCTGGTCGTAGACACCGGTGAACGGCCGCTCGGTGCCCTTCTCGCGCAGGACGCGGTACTGCTCGGGGTCCAGCCGCGCACGCCATTCGGCGTCG
>JBFJMP010000491.1:0-2223 GCA_041633895.1 Nitriliruptoraceae bacterium | reverse complement strand
GCGTTCTCGCGCTTCCGCCTCGGCCGCGAGATGGTTCGAACCGCGGACACCCCGGCCTTCGCCGGCAACCGCGTCGGCTTCAAGGTCCTCAACGAGGCCGCCCAGCTCGCCGAGCAGTACGGCCCGGCCTACGTCGACCGCGTCGTCGGCCCCTACACGGGTCGCGCCCTGACGCCGCTGGCCACCATCGACCTCGTCGGGTGGGACATCCACCGCGCGATCGTCGACAACATCCACGCCCTCACCACGGACGAGGCCCACGACACCCTCGCCCTGCCCGACTACATGGCGCGCCTGATCGACCAGGGCGTGCTGGGCAACAAGTCCGGTGGCGGCTTCTTCAAGCGCGGCGCGGACAAGGCACGCCTCGTCCTCGACCCGGCGACCGGCGACTACACCGAGGCGCCCGTCCTCGACGGTGCCGAGTTCGCCTACGTGGACCAGGTCGCCAGCCTGTACCGCGAGGGCCGCTACGCCGAGGGCATGGAGGCCTTCCTCGCCGCCACCGGTGACGCCGCCGACCTCGCCCGCAAGGTCGTGGCCGGCTACATCGCCTACGCCTACGAGCGCGTCGGCGAGGTCACCCCGACCATCAACGGCATCGACCGCATCATGGGTGCCGGCTTCAACTGGGCGCCTCCCGGCCTGCTCGTCGACACGATGGGGCGCGCAGCCGCGGCGGAGCTCATCACCGCCGCCGGCCTGGACGTCCCGGCCGTGCTCCAGTCCGCCGACGGCGCGCAGTTCGTCCACCCCACGATGAACCCCGGCAAGTACTTCATCGCGGCCTGACGGCCACCGGACACACCAACCCACCCCACAGCAGGGAGTACCAACATGGCACAGGGATCTGAGGTCTACGTCCTCGGTGGCTACCAGACCGACTTCGCACGGAACTGGTCCAAGGAGAACAAGCACTTCTCGGCGCTGATGCGCGAGAGCGTCAACGGTGCCCTCGAGGCAACGGGCGTCCCGGCCGAGCACGTCGAGTCGGCCCACGTCGGCAACTTCGCCGCCGAGCTGTACTGCATGCAGGGCCACCTCGGTGCGTTCTTCACCGAGGTCCACCCGGCGTTCTCCGGGCTGCCCACCGGTCGCCACGAGGCCGCGTGTGCCTCGGGCTCGATCGCGCTGCTCGCCGCCGCGGCCGAGATCGAGGCCGGTCGCTACGACCTCCAGGCCGTCGTCGGCATCGAGCAGATGAAGACCGTCGCCCCGGACGTCGGTGGCTCCTACCTCGGCACCGCCGCGTGGTACGAGGACGAGGCCGACGGCGTGGAGTTCCCGTTCCCCAAGCTGTTCGGTCGCCTCGGTGACGAGTACGACGCGCGCTACGGCCTCGCCGACGAGCACCTCGCCGAGATCAGCCGCATCAACTACGACAACGCGAAGCTGAACCCGAACGCCCAGACGCGCACCTGGTACATGAACAAGGAGCACGCGCTCTGCCGCACGGACGACAACGCCGAGGTCGGCGGGCGCATCCGCATCGCGGACTGCTCCCAGGTCACCGATGGTGCCGTCACCGTGTTCCTCGCCTCGCGCACCTACGCCGAGCGCTACGCACAGGCACAGGGCATCGACCTGGCCGACATCCCGCGGATCAAGGGCTGGGGCCACAACACCGCCCGCCTGCGCTTCGCGGACAAGATCGCCGAGTCGAAGGACGACGACTACGTCCTGCCGCACGTCCGCTCGACGATCACCTCCGCGATGAAGCGGGCCGGGATCGCCGACGTCAACGGCATCGACGGCATCGAGACCCACGACTGCTTCACCACCTCCGAGTACATGGCGATCGACCACTTCGGCATCACCGCACCCGGTGAGTCGTGGAAGGCCGTCGAGGAGGGCTGGCTCGAGATCGACGGCAAGCACCCGATCAACCCGTCTGGCGGGCTCATCGGTGCGGGCCACCCGGTCGGCGCCACCGGTACCCGCCAGCTGCTCGACAGCTACAAGCAGGTCACCGGCCAGGCCGGCGACTACCAGGTCGAGGGCGCCAAGAACTTCCAGACGCTCAACATCGGCGGCTCGGGCACCACGTCCGTCAGCTTCGTCGTGGGTGTCTGACGCACCACCGTTCTCGTACGTGACCCCGGCCACCGGCCGGGGTCACGGCGTGTTCGGGTCCATGCGGTGAGGTCGGGTCGCCGTCACCCTCGCAACGCGCGCGAATGCGCGGGTTCTGCGTAGCGAAGGGCGGCGCGGGCCGGGTCCAAT
>JBFJMP010000490.1:0-2241 GCA_041633895.1 Nitriliruptoraceae bacterium | reverse complement strand
GCCGCATGGCGCGTTCGAGGCCCACCTCGTCCCCGGTGCGGAACCAGAGGATGTGGTCCTCGTACTCGTTGGGTGAGCCGAGGCCGTAGATGCACGACACCGAGGCCACCACCACGACGTCCGACGGGAGAGCAGCGCCATGGTCGCGCGGTGCCGCAGGCGTTCGATCTCGTCGTTGACCGACGAGTCCTTCTCGATGTAGGTGTCCGACGAGGCCACGTACGCCTCGGGCTGGTAGTAGTCGTAGTAGCTGACGAAGTACTCGACCGTGTTGTCCGGCAGGAACTCGCGGAACTCGTTCGCCAACTGGGCGGCGAGGGTCTTGTTCGGGGCGATGACGAGCGCGGGCCGCTGGACGCGCTCCAGCACCTTCGCCGCGGTGAACGTCTTGCCGGTCCCGGTCGCCCCCAGCAGCGTGACGGCCTTCTCCCCCGCCTCGAACGCCGCCGTGATCTCGTCGATGGCGCGCGGTTGGTCGCCGGACGGCTCGAAGTCCGAGACGACCCGGAACCGCCCGTCGGAGCGTCGGATCGTGGAGGGGGCAGCGGCGTCGTTGGTCATGCGCCGAGGGTAACCACGCGGTGTGACAGGTGGTCGCTCAGCCGGCCGGGGTCGCCACGCCCCAGCCGTCCGCCAGAACGTCGGCGACGGTCGCGTCGACGCGGGCGGCGACCGCCAGGACGTCGGACACGTCGGCCTCGCCGAGCCCATGGGCCGCGACGAGCGCGCGCAGCACGGCGACCACCGCGTCACGCCCGGCAGCGCGTTCGGCCTCGATCCATGCGGCACCACCACGCCCGTAGACCGCAGCGCCGTACGACCGCGACGACGTGAACTCGTCGAGCGCGAGCGCGGGAGTCTCGTCCGGGATGCCGTCGGCGACTGCCCGCGCGCCCCTGCCCGTGATCGAACGAGCGTCCAGCGCAGCGGCGGCATCCTCGCCGAAACGAGCGGCGAACAGGAGGTACGACACGTACTGGGCCGTGGCCTCGTCGACGACCGGCGCACTGAGGGAACCGTTCCCCACCACGGCGTGGAACCACTGGTGGCCCACCTCGTGGGCGAGCACGTACGACCCGAGCTGGGCGTCGTCCGCCGGCCACACGTCCGGATCGATCCAGACCATGCCGGGGAACTCCATGCCCGCCGCGCCCGGGAGGATGGGGACCGCGACGACGTCCACCGTCGTCCACGGCAGCACCCCCAGCCGCTCGTCGAGCAGGGCCAGGTACGCCGCGGCCTCCTCGACCGCCTGCGCCTGTTGCGCGTCGGACAGCGCGCCAGACGGGGCCACCACCCGGACCCCCTCGGCGACGGACGACGAGGCGTCCGCCAGCAGGACGGCGGACAGGTCCCGCAGGCCGAGCCCGCGCGACCAGGTGCACGACAGGTCCGGACGGGGCTCGACAGCCGCCGGGCACGGTCCGTCCAGTCCCCCGGACACGAAGGTCCCGTCGTGGTGCACCACCACCGACCACGCCGCTGCCGGGAACCCGCCCACGTCTCCTCGGGACTGCATCGGCCCGGCCTCGGTTGCGAGCATCGGCACCGGCAGCCAGTGCCCGAGCGCCACGACACCCGCAGAGTGAGCGAGCAGGCCGAATCCCGCCGGCGACCCGTCGTCGGTGACACCCGAGCGGTCCGGCACGCGGTAGGACAGGTCGAGCGTGGCGAGCCCGTCCCCCGGTGCGGTCACCACGTCGGCGCGCGCCCCCACGTCGTCCACGACGACCTCCACGGGTGCGGCGTCCACCGTCGCCGTCAGGCTGAGCCCGACGTCACCCAGCGCCGGTGCGGCGGCGAGCACGCGCAGGTCCCAGTCGGCGCCGAGGTCGCCCACGACCGTCAGGTCGGCGTCGACGTTGCCGTCCGCGGTGACGACGGCCTCGCCGAGGACGATGGGCCAGTCCCCCGCCACCCCGTCGCGCGCCACGGCCACCCACTCAGGCACCGTCGTGTCGGCGAGGCCGTCCACGGCGTCGGCGAGGCGAGCCCGCACGTCCGCTGCCGTCTCGTCGTCGGAGCGACCCGACGGCAGCAGCACCGAACCCGTCGCCGCCGGCGACTCCGACGTGGTTGGCCCGACGACCTCTGGGGCGGACGGCGACGCAACCGCGGTGGGTGACGGCGTCGCCTGACCCGCACCGTCGGTCGTGCAGGCGCCGAGCAGCACCGCCAGCGCCGCGACAGCAACCGTGCGCCTCTCGGTTCGTGAAGTCCGAGTTCGACGGCCAGGGCCTC
>JBFJMP010000489.1:0-2242 GCA_041633895.1 Nitriliruptoraceae bacterium | reverse complement strand
TCGTGCGACCGACCCGACGTCCGTCGGTGGCGTGGCGGATCTCCGCGCCACCGACATCACCGTCTCTGCACGATCCCCGTCGACCACAGACAGGTCAGAGTTCGTGAACACCAGGTTCCTCGTCGAGCGCGTGCTCCAGATGGTCATCGTCATGTGGATCGTGGCGACGATCGTCTTCTTCGTGTTCCGGATCCTGCCGGGGGACCAAGCGGTCGTGCTCCTCGGCCAGGGCTCCACGGAGGCGTCCCGTGCCGCACTGCGCGCCGAACTCGGGCTCGACCAGCCGCTGCTCGTCCAGTACGTCGACTGGCTGTCCTCGATCATGCGTGGGGACTTCGGCGTCGCGGTCGGCTACGGCAACACACCGGTCACCTCGCTGCTCGGCGGCGCGACCATCCGCAGTTTCGAACTGGCCACCACGGCCTTCCTCATCGCACTGGTGTTCGCGATCCCGCTTGGGGTGCTCGCCGCCGTGCGCGAGTCGTCGTGGGTCGACCACCTGACCCGAGCTGTCGCGGTCGTGGGGTTCAGCATGCCCGTGTTCTGGCTCGGCATCCTCTTCCTCCTCTTCTTCTCCGCCCAACTCGGGTGGTTCCCGTCCGGTGGCTACGTCGCCCTCGCCGAGGACCCCGTCGGGCACCTGCAACGCCTGTTCCTGCCAGCGCTGACGGTGGGTGTCGTCCAGACCGGCGTGCTCGTGCGGTTCGTCCGCTCGAGCATGGTCGAGGTGCTGCAGGAGGACTACATCCGTACCGCGCGTGCCAAGGGCATCCGTGAACGCAAGGTCAACTTCAAGCACGCGCTCCGCAACTCCTCGCTGTCGTTCCTCACGGTGGCCGGCATCCAGTTCGGCCTGTTGCTCGGTGGCATGGTCGTCGTCGAGAAGGTGTTCGCCTGGCCCGGCCTCGGGCTCCTGACGGTGCAGGCGCTCGGCAACCGTTCGTACGAGGTGGTGCAGGGCGCCGTCCTGCTGTCCGCGGCCGTCTTCGTCATCGTCAACACGGGCGTGGACCTGTTGTACGCCGTGCTCGACCCGAGGATCCGCAATGAGTGAGCTCGCCGTTGGCGATCCCGTCGAGGACGTCGTCGTCGCGGGGCGACCGGGTACCACGACCCTGCCGCGCAAGTTCGTGGCGCGGGTGCGACGTGACCTCCCGACCACCCTCGCCGCCGTCTTCCTCCTCGTCCTGGTGGCCGCGGCGGTGTTCGCGCCCTGGCTCGCACCCTTCGGGCCGACCGAGATCGCGACGCCTCCGGTCCAGCCCATGGGCTCCCCGCACTGGCTCGGGACCGACGAGTTGGGGCGTGACATCCTCAGTCGGATCCTGTTCGGGGCGCGGGCATCGCTGGGCGTCGGGTTCGTCGCCCCGCTCCTGGCCATGCTGATCGGCGTGCCCTGGGGACTCGCCGCGGGCTTCCGTGGCGGGTGGCTCGACACCGCATCGATGCGCCTGACCGACGGGCTGCTGGCGTTCCCCGCGCTGATCCTCGCGATGGCCACGGTCGCCGTCCTCGGGCCGAACCTGCGCAACATCATGCTGGCGATCGGCGTCGTCTACATCCCACGCTTCGTCCGCCTGACCCGCGGCGAGGTGTTGCGGATCAAGCAGCGTGAGTTCGTGCTGGCATCGGTGGCCGTGGGGGCGAGTGACCTGTTCACCATCCGCCGAGCGATCTTCCCGAACGTCGTCCCGGTCGTGTCGGTCCAGTTCACCCTGAGCTTCGCCACGGCGATCCTCGCCGAGGCCGGCCTCAGCTACCTCGGCCTGGGGACGCAGCCGCCGAACCCGTCGTGGGGCGCCATGCTCGCCGTCGCCCAGGGCTACCTCACCCAGGCACCGCTGTACTCGGTGTTCGTCGGGCTCACGATCTTCCTGACGGTGCTGTCCGTCAGCCTCCTCGGTGACGCCCTGCGGGACGCGGTCGACCCGCGTCGCCGCACCGACCCCGCGACCTCGGTGTGAGCATGGACCTGAACGCGTCGGGCGCGGGGCGTCCCGCCGTCGCCACGACGTCCGACGTGCGCACCCACATCGGGGTGTGCGACGTGGACATCACGCCCCCGCCCGGCGTGCGTCACCGGAACTGGCCCGCCAGCGGCGAGACCGCCACGGACGTGCATCGGTCGATGCGCCTCGTGGCGCTGGCGATCGGGGCGCCGGACGACGACCTGCAGGTCCTGATCACGCTTGACGCCACCTGGTGGCGCCGCGCCGCCGACGAGTGGGCGCTGCGTTCGCGG
>JBFJMP010000488.1:0-2243 GCA_041633895.1 Nitriliruptoraceae bacterium | reverse complement strand
GATCCCGAGGTGGTCCGCAGCCAACGGCTCGTCCGTCCGAACTTCGGCACCGCGTCACAGGACTTCGTCCAGGCGGCAGCGATCGCCGCATGGGACGACCAGGACCACGTGCGCCGCCGTCGGATGGTGTTCGCCCGCAAGCGCGAGGTCATCCTCGACTGGCTCGCCGAGGCCGGCATCGAGGTGTCCGGGAGCCAGGCCACCTTCTACATCTGGTTCCGCGCACCGGGCGGCGACGACGTCGCCTACGCCGAACAGCTGTTGGAGGCCGGCGTCGTGGCGTCGCCGGGGCGCTCGTTCGGCCCGGCCGGCGAAGGCTGGATGCGCCTCGCCCTGGTGCCGTCCGTTGACGAGACGCACCAGGCCGTCGCGTCCTGGCGGGCGGCTCACCTCGCGGACTGAGGCTCCTGCACGCGGCGGCCCAGGGCGGCCACCGCCAGCACGACGACCGCACCGACGATCGCCAGCAGCACCACGCCGAGGACGTCGCCGGCGGGGGCACCAAGGCCCGTGTCGCCCACGCCGTCCTCACCCGCCGGCCACGGCCACAGGACCCGCATCGACCCGGCCATCAGCCCGATCAGGGCGGCCAGCACCACGTCGTGGTGGTGCTCGAGCAGCCAGTTCAGCAGCGTCGAGAAGAGGGCGAGGCCGACCACCGCGCCGACGCCGACCGCCGCGACGACGATCAGGTCGCGGTCGGACACGGCACCGATGACCGCGTCGTAGAGGCCGAGCAGCAGCAGGATGAACGAGCCCGAGATGCCGGGCAGGATCATGGCGCAGATCGCGACGGCGCCCCCCGCGACGTAGACGGGCAGGGCCGGATCGGCGATCGTGCCGCCCTTCACGCCGAGGCCGACGAACGCGACGAACGCCACCACGACGCCGATGCCGACGTGCGAGGCCTGCGGGACCTTGAGCATCCCCGCGGCCACGACGACCGAGCCGGCCACGAGTCCGAGGAACAGTCCGGACAGCAGGACCGGCTCGTCCTCCAGCAGGTGTTCCAGCACGCTCGCCAACGCCACGATCGCGGTCAGGATGCCTGCCCCGAGCGCCAGGACGAAGACCCAGTTGACGGCCTTCGCACGTTCGAGGGCGCCGCGTACGTCGAGCCGCACGAGCGCGGCGATCGCGCCGGCGCCCCCGCGCACCTCGGCGACCAACCGTTCGTAGATGCCGAACACCAGCGCGATGGTCCCACCGGACACGCCCGGGACGATGTCGGCCGAGCCCATGAGCAGGCCACCCACGAACGTCGCCCACGCGGGTGGCGCGGGCGGGGCTTCGGTGATGGCGGGAGCCGGCTGGTCGGTCATGGGGCGGCACGCTAGCGCGCGTAGGCTGATCGCCGATGTCCCCGGCCCCGGCCCCACACGGGCCGGCCCGGGCCACGGGACACCCCCCCACACGACCCAGACTGACTGAGGACGACTGGTGACCGAGAGCCTGCAGGCGACCATCAACGCTGCGTCCGAGACCCCCGACGGCTGGGACACCCCCGAGGTGCGCGCCGCGGTCCGCGAGACCATCGACCTGCTCGACCGCGGCGAGGTCCGCATCGCCGAGCCCCCCACGGAGGCCGGGGGTGAGTGGACCGTGAACGCCTGGGCGAAGCAGGCGATCCTCTTCTGGTTCCGCATCGCGGAGATGACCTCGTACGAGGTCGGGCCGTACGAGTACCACGACAAGATCCCGCTCAAGACCGGCTACGCCGCGTCCGGCGTCCGCGTCGTGCCGCCCGCCGTCGCCCGCCACGGCGCCCACCTCGAGCGTGGCGTCATCATGATGCCGAGCTACGTGAACATCGGGGCCTACGTGGGCTCCGGCACGATGGTCGACACGTGGGCGACGGTCGGCTCGTGCGCCCAGATCGGCCGCAACGTCCACCTCGCCGGCGGCGTCGGCATCGGTGGCGTGCTGGAACCGGCCGGGGCGCGCCCGGTCATCATCGAGGACGACTGCTTCGTCGGTTCGCGAGCCGTCGTCGTCGAGGGCGCCTGGCTCGAACAGGGCGTGGTCGTCGGCGCGAACACCGTCATCACTGCGTCCACCCCGATCATCGACGTGACCGGGGATGAGCCGGTCGAGTACCGCGGCCACGTCCCGGCGCGTTCGGTCGTGGTCCCGGGTACGCGCCCCAAGGCCTTCGCCGCGGGCACGTACGACCTGCCGTGCGCGCTGATCATCGGCCAGCGCAAGGCCTCCACCGACGAGAAGACCTCGCTCAACGACGCCCT
>JBFJMP010000487.1:0-2247 GCA_041633895.1 Nitriliruptoraceae bacterium | reverse complement strand
CCTCACGGTTCGAGGCGCCGATGACGACCACGTCCTTGAGCGACTCCACACCGTCGATCTCGGCGAGCAGCTGCGGCACGATCGTCGTCTCGACATCGGACGACACGCCCGACCCACGGGTGCGGAACAGCGACTCCATCTCGTCGAAGAAGACGATGACCGGGAAGCCCTCGGAGGCCTTCTCGCGCGCACGCTGGAAGATCAGCCGGATCTGGCGTTCGGTCTCGCCGACGTACTTGTTGAGGAGTTCCGGGCCCTTGACGTTCAGGAAGTAGCTCTTGACGTCGTCACGCCCGGTCTTCTCGGCCACGCGCTTCGCAAGCGAGTTGGCCACCGCCTTGGCGATCATGGTCTTGCCGCACCCGGGCGGCCCGTACAACAGGATGCCCTTGGGGGGACGCAGCTCGTGCTCGACGAACAGGTCGGCGTGCAGGTACGGCAGTTCGATCGCGTCGCGGATGGCCTCGACCTGGTCCTTGAGGCCGCCGATCTGGTCGTACGTGATGTCCGGCACCTGTTCGAGGATGAGCTGTTCGACCTCGGCCCGCGGGATGCGTTCCAGCGCGATGTTGGCCCGCATGTCCACGAGCACCGAGTCGCCGGCCTTCAACGGGCCAGCGGCGAGCTTGTCCGACAGGCGGACGATGCGTTCCTCGTCGGCGCGGCCGACGACGAGCACGCGTCCGTCGTCGAGCAACTCGGAGATCGTCATCGTCTCGCCGCGGTCCTCGTAGGTCGCGACGGCCACGATGTTCATGGCCTCGTTGAGCAGGACCTCCTGGCCCGGCTCGAGGTCGTTCACGTCGATGTCGTCGGCCAGGGCGACCTTCATCTTGCGCCCCATGGCGATGACCGTCGGATTGCCCTCGTCGTCGACCTCGAGGAACGACGCGTAGGACTGCGGCGGGGTCGACAGCTTCTCGACCTCCTCCTTCAGCGCAGCCAGCTGCTCGCGGGCTGCCCGCAGCGTGTCCGCCAGCTTGCCGTTCTGGGCGAGGGCGCCCTGCAGCTGGCCCTTCGCCTCGAGGAGGCGCTCCTCCAACATCCGGATCCGGGCGGGACTGGTCTCCAGCCGTTGACGCAGGAGGTCGATCTCGTCGCGCAGCACGCGGATCTCGTCCGCCATCGCCGCTGGATCGTCGGGCACCGGCGCGGACGGCCCGCTCCCGCCTGCGGGGACGCGGCGTACGTGCACGCCCGCCGTTGGATCGTCCGGCGGCCCGTCTGCCGGACGCCGTGTCGAGTCGGGCTGCTGGGCGGCCACGCGCACTCCTCGGTCCTGCGATCGAGTATACGAAGCGCACCGGCCGACGGAACGAGGTCGTCGCAGCGGCTTCGTCAGTCCTCGTCGGCAGGGCCCTCGGCGTCCGTAGGAGTCGGCCAGTTCACGCGCGGGTTCTTGCGGATGGGGCGCGGCGGCCCGCCGTCGTCGCGGTGACGCACCCGCCGGGCCGTGGTGAGGAACGCGGTGTGGGCAACCATGCGGTGGGCGGGCCGCACCGCCAGGCCGTCGACATCCCATCGGCGGACCAGGGTCTCGTCGGTGTCGAGGTCGGCGAAGTGGCCGTCGTCGTCGCACGCGTCCCGGAAGCGCATGACCTGGGGCACCGTGGGCGTGTACGACAGCAGGATGCCGCCGGGCGACAGCGACTCTGCCGCCGCTCCCACGACCAGCCAGGGCTCGAGCATGTCCAGGATGACGCGGTGGGCCGGCACCTCGGCCAGTCCCTCGACGACGTCGCCGACCCGGACCTCCCAGTTGGCCGGGCGCGCGCCGTGCCAGCGTTCGACGTTGCGGATGGCATGGACGAGATGGTCGTCGCGGCGTTCGAACGAGATGACCCGACCCGTCGGCCCGACCGCGTCGAGCAGCGCCAACGTCAGCGCCCCGCTGCCCGCCCCGGCCTCGACGACCGTCATGCCGGGGCGCACGTCGGCGCGCGCCATGATCATCGCCTGGTCCTTGGGGTAGACCACCTGCGCACCACGCTTCATCTTCAGCACGAAGTCGGCGCGGGTCGGCCGCAGGACGATCACCTCCATGTTGCCGGTCGTGCGCACGGCCCGGCCTTCGCTGTGCCCGATCAGGTCGTCGTGCTCGAGGATGCCGCTGTGGCTGTGCCACTGGGCGCCGGCCTGCAGGTCGACGAGGTAGCGCCGCCCCTTGCGGTCGCGCAGCAGGACGGTCTCGCCGTCGACGAGGGGTGCGGGGTCGCCCGGCGGACGCTGGACGGGTGCGGGCTGCAT
>JBFJMP010000486.1:0-2256 GCA_041633895.1 Nitriliruptoraceae bacterium | reverse complement strand
GGTTCCACGGCGACCGCGAGCAGTTCCGCGCTGGCGGACTCGGTGTCCAGGAGTTCGAGGCGTACCAGTCCGTCCACGCGCGCCCGGCCGTCGATCGCCTGCTCGACCGGCTGCGAGCCGGCCAGCACGGTCTCGGCCGCGCCCAGCGACTCCCCGGTCCGCGCGTCGAGCGAGCCGACCACGCGCCCCGTCGCGTCGGTCAGCAGCAACACGTCGGGGGTGCCGACCACACGGGCGACCTCGGCCGCAGTGGCGTCGTCGACCTCTCCCTGCAACAGGGCGGCCGGCAGCGTCGTCGAGTCCTCGAGGATGTCGAGGTCGCCGGCGAGGGTGTTGGGCAGCTCGTCCTGCAGCTGGATCGCCGCTGCGGTCACCTGTTGGGTCAGCAGGTCGATGCGGTCGTCGCGCAGGTCACGGTCGAACAGGAACCCCGACGCCGACGCGAGCGCCACCACCACGGCCAGCAGCACGCCGCCGAACATGGACACGAACCGGGTCATCAGCGACCGGCGCGCCTGGGCCACGAGCCAGGCCATCATGGCGGCCGAGCCGACCACGGACAGCCAGTCGGACAGCAGCGGATGGGACACCACGAGGAGGTCGGCGACGGCCCACAGGAGCAACCCGACGACGAGCATGACCACGCGCCGGCCCCGACCCACGATGCCGCCCAACGCGGCGGTGGCCGCCAGCCCCGCGGCAATCGCGGCGATGACGTTGCCACCGGCGGGGACCGCGGCGGCCGCTGCGGCCGTCACCCCCGCCGACGATCCCGCGGTCAGCCCGAAGGCCAGCGTCGCGAACGCCGCGGCACGCAGGTAGAGCGGCCACGCCAGCCCGACGGCGAGCAACGCGCCCTCGGCGACGTGCGAGAGGGCCAGCAGCAGGCCAGCGACGGCAAGGGCCAGCCCGGCGGTGTTCTGGCGACCACGCTGTGCCCATGCGAAGGCCACGAGCCCGCCAGCGACCGCGAAACCGCTGACGTGGACCGCGAGGTGCAGTGGAACTGCCGAGACATCACCCATCGCGAGGGAGTCTACGGAGGCATGGACCTCCAACCGCGGTGGTCAGGCGCCCAGCGCGATCGCCCCTGCAGGGTCGCGCCCCGCCGCGAGGTCCTGCAACGCCTGCACGGCCTCGGCCAGCGTCGACACGGGGACGAGCAGGACCTGCCGGTCCACGGCCGCCGTGCGGGCCTCGGCGAGGTTGTCGCGCGGCGTGAGGAACACCGTGGCCGCCGGGGTCTCGTCGTCGGGTGTCGAGGCGCCGACGACCTTCTGGCGGATGCCACCGATGGCGCCCACGTTGCCGTCGAAGTCGATCGTCCCCGTGCCCGCCACGACGAGGCCGTTGGTGAGGTCGATGGGATCGAGCAGGTCGACGATCCCGAGGGCGAACATGAGGCCGGCACTGGGTCCGCCGATGTTGCCGGCGTCGATGGACACGTCGATGGGCAGTTCGAGCACGTCGTCGAGGAGGATGCCCAGCAGCGCCCGGGTCGGGTCGTCCGGGTTCTCGCGGGCAACCAGCGTCACGTCCTGCACGACGTCGTCACGGCGGATCGTCAGCACGACCTCGTCGCCCGGCGCGTGGGCGGACACGAGGGCGACGACCTCGTCCGCCGACACGACCGCCGCGCCGTCGACGGCGTCGATGACGTCTTCCTCCGCCAGCGCCTCGGTGCCAGCGGCAGCCTCGTCGGCGATCGCCACGATGCGGGCGCCGTGGAAGATCTCGTCACGCGTGTAGCCCGCCTGCAGCAGGCCGGCAACGGTCGCCAGGGTCTGCGAGTCGACCATGTCGCGGGCGTTGCGCTCCGCAACCTGCTCGGTCGGCACGTCCGGCGGATAGATGATGTCGCGGTCGACCAGGTCGACCGTCGACGAGAAGGACTGGCGCACCCATTCCCACAGGTCCAGGTTCGGGTCGATCGCCACGGTCGTCAGCCGCAACTGACCGGCGGACGTGGACACGGGGACGCCGTCGATCTCGACGATCTCGAGCGTGTTCGCCGTGGGTCCCGGCAGCAGCGCGACGTCACAAGCCGGCTGGGCCTCCAGCACGTCGCACGGGACCTGGCCGCGTCCGAGCGCCACGAGCGACGCCAGCACAACGGCAACCAGGAGCAGACGACGCACGAACACCCCTGGGTCGGGACCGATGTGGTGGGGGGTCCGCGACGGTACCCGCTGGTGCCGGGGTCAGGAGCGCCCGAAGAGGCCGGTGCGTGAGTCGTCGCCGTTGGCCGACGCCACC
>JBFJMP010000485.1:0-2262 GCA_041633895.1 Nitriliruptoraceae bacterium | reverse complement strand
CGTGCACAAGGGGCCGCGACTGGCGCCGCCGCCCCCCGGCCTGTTCGACAACCCCCGCGAGGCCTGGGTCGCTCGCGTCGTGCCGACGACGGGCGGCGGCCTGGCGCTCGTGGCGGGGCAACTCATCGGCATCGCCCCCCACGACACACTCGTCGTGCTGGGCTACGAGTACGACGACGCGTTCGCGCGTCGACTGCGTGACTCCGGCGGTGGCAACGAGGTCGTCCTGATGGCGGAGAACGTCGGCGTCGCCACGAGCCTGCGTGGTCACGACGTGACCGCCATGAGTCCGGGGTCGGACGGAGACGGACTGCCCGTCGAGACGGTCGAGGTCGCGATCGGTGGCGAGGACTACCTCGCCAGGTACCGCGTGCTGGCTGCGGCAGGGCCGTTCTGGGGGGTGGAGGCGTCGGTCGGGGCGCTGGTCATCGAGCCACTGGCGGACCTCGACCAGCGGCTCCTGGAGGTTCGCCTGCAGGCCGGTGTCATGCTGCTCCTGCTGGGCGTGGTGTTGGCGTGGTTGGTCAGTCGGCAACTCACCAAGCCCCTGCGGCGGCTCACGGCCACGGCCCAGGCGATCGCGGAGGGAGACCTCGACCGGTCCTTCCGGGCGACGTCGCGCGACGAGGTGGGGGTCCTGGCTCGGACGCTGGAGCAGATGCGGCAGGCGCTTCGACGTCAGGTCGCACACATCCGGGCGCAGACCCGCGAGCTGCAACGGTCGGCCGGGCGCATCGTCGGGGCGCAGGACGAGGCGCGACGGCGGCTGGCCGGCGAGTTGCACGACGGCGTGCAGCAGCAGCTGGTGATGCTGCGGCTCCAGCTCGGCATGGGCAGGCAGCGCCTGCGGGCGCAGCCCGGCGACAGCGACGAGGTGCTCGACGACCTGGCGGCACAGGTGGACACCATCATCGCGCGACTTCGCGACACGTCACAGGGGATCTACCCAGCCATCCTGCGTGACCTGGGCCTGCGCGCCGCCCTCAGCTCCATCGGCGGTCGCACACCCACGGTCAGCCAGGTGGTGGTCGAGCCGGACCCGTTCCCGCGCCTGTCCCACGAGCTCGAGGCCAACGCCTACTTCATGGTGGCCGAAGCCGTGACCAACGCGGTCAAGCACGCCGAGGCGACGAGGGTGACGATCCGAGTGTCGTGTGACGAGCGGAACCTGACGCTGGTCATCGCCGACGACGGCGTCGGCTTCGCCGAGTCGACGATCACCGCGGGCGGGGGCCTGCGCAACCTGCGCGACCGCGCTCGGGCCCTGGACGGGCAGGTCGCGATCACCTCGGAGGTCGGGGTCGGCACCACCGTCGCGGCCACACTGCCGTTCCAGGCCGCCCCAGAGACGGATGCCGAGACGGATGCAGAGACGGACGGCGAGTCAGTCGCCGGCGCGCTGGAGGAAGAACAGGACGGCGGCGACGCGCCGGTTGAGGTCGATGTCCTCCCGGAGGCCCAACTTCTTGAAGATGCTGTTGATGTGCTTCTCGACGGAGCGGTCGGTGACGACGAGGTCGCGGGCGATGCCGCTGTTGCCCTTTCCCGTCGCCATCAGGGCGAGGACCTCGAGTTCTCGCGGCGTGAGTCCGGCGAGGCGTGACATCGACCGCCGGTGCTGCGCCTCGAGCAGCGCGTCGACGATGCGCGGGTCGAGGACGGAGCCGCCCTCGACCACCTGGCTGATGGCGTCGAGCAGGTGGTCCGCGTCGCCGAGGCGTTCCTTCAGCAGGTAGGCCATCCCACGGGACCCGTCCCCGAGCAACTGCAGGGCGTACTCCGGATCGTCGTGCTGGCTGAGCACGACGATGCCCACGTCCGGGTCGTCGCGCCGCAGTTCGTGGGCCAGCTCGATGCCCTCCGTCGTGAAGGTCGGGGGCATGCGGATGTCGAGCAGGACGACGTCGGGGCGGTGCTCGGCCCAGAGCGCGCGGAAGGCGTCGGGCTCCGGGGCGCTGCCCAGGACCGTGAGGCCGCCGATGTCCTCGAGCACGACCCGGGCACCTTCGCGCACCAGGTAGTCGTCCTCGCACAGGAGGACGGTGAGCGGCGTCTGGGCAGTCATGTCGGGAAGGATACGTGCGTCAGAAGGGTCCGATTGCCCCTGTGGTGCCAGCGCCCGCCCTGTCCGCAAATGGTGGTGCTGGCACCACCATTGAAGGGTGGTGCCCCCCGTCTGGTGCCCGACCTGTCCAGATGGTTCCGTTGGGGTCGATGCGAGGCACGGCAACTCGAGCGTCACAACCCGGTGGCAACAACCGG
>JBFJMP010000484.1:0-2268 GCA_041633895.1 Nitriliruptoraceae bacterium | reverse complement strand
CGGCACTTCGGGACTGTTCACCCGCCGTGAGCGCCGAACTCCAGTGCGGCGACGGCCCGGACGACCGTTTCGACCAGCACCCGCACCCGACGATTCGCCGGGGGCCGCCGATGATCAGAGTGAACCGCTGGCAGATTTCTATCCGGGCGAGGGAACCTTGGAAGCTGTCGGCGGCATCAACGTTGCAGCAGAGCCGCTGGCGACAGGAGTCGAATGAGAACCGAGGAGCTGTACCGGCGGCACGTGCCCGATGCGACCCGACTGGCATTCCTGCTGACCGGGGATGCGGCCGCTGCGCAGGACGTCGTCCACGATGCGTTCGTCAAGGCCGCTGCGAAGTGGCACGTCATGCGCAAGCCCGACCAGTTCGGCGCGTACCTGCGCCGGACGGTGGTCCGAACGGTCCTGATGGGCCGCCGGTCCGCGGAGAGGGAAGAAGCGAGAGCCGTCCGGGCCGCCGCAGGCGAGCCACGATCGGAACGCGATGTCGGCGCCGTCGTCGCCGACCGGCTCGGAATCGCCGAGGCGCTCGCCACGCTCCCTGCCCGCCAGCGGGCCGCTCTCGTGCTGCGCTACTGGCACGACCTCCCCGAAGCCGAGATCGCCAGCGTCCTCGGCTTCGCGCCAGGGACCGTCAAGTCGTCCCTTTCCCGCGGCCTCGACGCACTCCGAGAGGTGGTACCAGCCGATGTCTGACCTCGAACCCCGCCTGCGCGACGAACTTCGCCACCTGGCCGACCACGCCCCGTTTCCCACAGAGATGCCCGCCGACGTCCTCCGGCGGGTCCGCCGGCGCCGCCGCGTGCGAGCCGCTTCCGGAGTGGCCGCGTGCGCCGCGCTCCTCGTGGTCGTCGGCATAGTCGGAGCCGGACTCGCCGGCACCGACACCCCGGACGACTCGCAGATCGTCGTCGCCGCGCCCGGCGATGAGCCGCTGGAGCTCGGCGACCCCGCCGAACTCGAACTCGAAGTCGAGGCGCTGCCCGAGTCGCCGCTCGCAGCCCGTGCGGACCACAGCGGCGTCTGGACCGGCACCGAGTTCGTCGTCTGGGGCGGTTTCAGCGGCAACAAGGTCGACGGCGGGACGTTCGCTGACGGCGCCGCCTACGACCCGGCCGCAGGCACGTGGCGGACCCTCGCTCCGTCGCCGCTGGGACCTCGGGCACGCCATGCCGCGGTGTGGACCGGCACCGAGATGGTCGTATGGGGCGGCGCAGCAGAGAAGTTCGGCGTAGGCGGTCTGCTCGACGGCGCCGCGTACGACCCGGCATCCGACCGGTGGCGACCCATCGCGCCCGCACCCGAAGGCTTCGACCGCAGCCACGCTCGAGCGGTCATGTTCGACGGTCTCGCCGTGTTCGCAGGAGGCTCCGACCCGCGCCAACCGGCATCCTCGTCGGTGCTCGCATACGACCCGGCCGCCGACACGTGGACGGAGCACACTGCACCGTTCCCCGTCTTCGCGATGGCCGTCGTCGAGGACGACCTCGTCCTCGCAGGCACCGACGTCTACGACAACGGCATCGAATTCGCCACGTTCGACCCGCGCAGCGGCAGCCACGACGCGCTTCCGCCATTTCCGGCTGAAGGCCCGGCCGACTGGGTCGGCCTCACGTCCACCGGGTCCCATCTCGTCGCCTCCGTGGCATTCCTAGACGACTCGACAGTCGCCGTCCTCGACCGGACGCTCGGAGAGTGGACAGCCGAGTCGACCGTCGACGCCGGCAGATTCACGCCGGGAGTTGGCGTGTCCATGCCGTTCGCGCCCGGCCTTAACGCCTGGACCGGCCGTTGGTTCCTGGCGTGGTCGCCCGCCGGGCTCCAGGCCGTCGCACCGGGGACCTCGGAGACCGCCCGGCCGTCCGAGGACACGCCGTGCAACTCGAACGGGGTCGCAGTCTGGACCGGGGGCGCGGTCCTGCAATGGGGCGGCGACGCGTGCCGAGCCGACGCACCCGCACCCCAGGTGGCAGACGGAGTCGAAGTCACACCGGCAGGCGGCTGAGGCAGCCGCCGCAGTGGTGCGCAGCCCGCTCCTAATGCCGGGTACAACGAGTTGCCGTCAACGAAGAACAGATCTTCGGAGCGGTCAGTGTCTCCAACAGTGGCCGGGTCGAGACCGCCGAGGAACGGCACCACGGTTCGCATGGAACTGATAGACGGTCGGCGTGCGTCCAAAGACCGTGCGCTTGCGATCTCTGACCCTGCTGTCGCTCGTGATCCTGACGGCATTCGCATGTGGAGACGACGATCACTGTCCGGGCGGCG
>JBFJMP010000483.1:0-2291 GCA_041633895.1 Nitriliruptoraceae bacterium | reverse complement strand
GCGGTCGACGTAGGCCGGGCCGTACTGCTCGGCGAGCTGGGCGGCCTCGTTGAGGACCTTGAAGCCGACGCGGTTGCCGGCGAAGGCCGGGGTGTCCGCGGTTCGAACCATCTCGCGGCCGAGGCGGAAGCGCGAGAACGCGTCGACGAAGTCGATGACGTCCTGCGTCGTGTCGGCGCCGGGGATGAGCTCGGTGCCGGTGATGACGTTCGGCGGGTTGAAGAAGTGCAGGCCGAGGAAGTTGCGGCGGAACGACTCGCTGCGGCCGGCGGCCAGTTCGTTGATCGACAGGCCGGAGGTGACGGTCGCCACGATCGCGTCGTCGCGGCGGGCGGCCTCGACGCGGTCGAACATGTCCTTCTTGATCTGCAGGTCCTCGGTCAGCGCCTCGAACACCAGGTCCGCGGAGCCGACGGCGGCGTCCAGGTCGTCGTCGTAGCTGCCGACCTCCGCGCGGGAGGCGACGGTGGGCGAACGGACCTGCTTGATCGCGGCGTCGAGGCCCGCCTGGGCCTTGTCCGACGTCCGCGCGAGGAAGGTCACCTTCTCGACGGCCTGGGTGAACAGCGCGGCGCTGCCGTACCCCATCGTGCCGTTGGCGCCGAGCACGACGACGTGCTTGAGCTCACGGCTTCCGAGGGCGGCGCGCAGTTGCGCGGTGGTGGCTTCGGGCGGCAGGGCAGCGGGCGACATGGAAGACCTCAGGTCGAACGGGCGGGACGTGGACGCGCCACGGCGTCGGTGCACGGTGCACCTGCGCGGCCATTGTCGGGAATTTGAGCAAGTAATCAAATTCGACGGCGGGCGGGGGCGCTCACCGAACCACCACCTGCACATGCGCACATCGTCCGATCGGGACGACCGAACGGCCACACGGATGCCCGCACGGGCGCGTCGGTGGGGCCCTACGGTGGGTGGTCGGAGCGACCGAAGGCACCACCATGGACATCCGCATCGCCGGCGGCCACGGCCAGGTGGCACGACTTCTGGCGCGACACCTCAGCGCGATCGACGACACCGTCCACGGCATCATCCGGTCGGCGGACCAGGTCGGCGACATCGAGGCCGACGGTGCGCAGGCGATCGTCCTGGACCTCGAGTCGGCATCGACGGCCGAGCTCGCGGAGGCACTCCGGGGTGCCGACGCGGTCGTGTTCGCTGCCGGGGCCGGGGCGGGCAGCGGTGCCGAACGCAAGTGGACGGTGGACCACGGCGGGGCCGCCAAGCTACGCGAGGCCGCCGTCGCGGCCGGCGTGTCGCGCTACGTGATGGTCTCGTCGATGGGCACCGACGACCCGCCGACCGACGATGAGGTGTTCTCGGTCTACCTGCGCGCCAAGGCCAAGGCCGACGAGGAGCTGATGGCGTCGGACCTCGAGTGGACGGTCGTGCGCCCCGGCCGCCTCGAGGACGGCCCCGGCACCGGGGCGGTCACGCTCGGACGCCACGTCGATCGCGGTGGCATCCCGCGCGACGACGTGGCCGCGGTGCTCGCCGCCTGCCTCCACGACGACCGGACCATCGGCCACGTGCTCGAGGTCGTCGGCGGGGAGATCCCGATCACCACGGCACTGGAGGCCCTGGTCAGCTGACGCGCCCCAGCCGCTGGCGACCCGTGTTGCGCCCCGGCGTGACCGGCACCGCCCCGACCGCCGCGGCCAGCCCGAACGTGGGCATGTCCCCGTAGACGGCCTCCACCGTGCCGGGCGCGACGAGGTAGGTCTCGTGGTAGATGCCGACGTCGCCCGAGCCCGACAGCTCACGCATGAAGCGCGCCCACGGCTCCGCGTGCGGCAGGTCACGCGCCTTGGCGAACCGGTCGAGGTGGTCGTGGCTCCGCCAGTACTGCACCGACATGCTGGTACGTCCACGGGAGAAGTTCTCGACGTGCAGCAGGCCCAGGTCGGGGTCGGACTGCAGGGCGGCCATCATCTTCGGCATCGCGCGGGCGACCTGGGACCAGCGCCGGACCTTCCACCACCGATTGACGCGCATGCCGATGAGGAAGACGACGACGGGGTCGGTCAGGTTGGCCGTGATGCGGCCCGGGGTCACGGTCGGCATGGGCGCTCCTTCGGTTCGGTCGTGTTTTGTTTCACTGTAACGTAACAGTGTTGCGTTAGGCTGTCCAGCATGGCCAGACCACGCGAACACGACGACGACACCCGGGACGCCCTGCTGGCGCACGCCCGCCGGCTGCTGCGTGACGAGGGCGCCTCGGCGCTGTCGATCCGGCGCGTGGCCGACGCCGTCGGCACCACGACCCGCGCCATCTACTCGGTGTTCGGGTC
>JBFJMP010000482.1:0-2293 GCA_041633895.1 Nitriliruptoraceae bacterium | reverse complement strand
GGTGGGGGAGGGGGAGGACGACCCAGCATGCGCGTGCATCCTGAGCCAGTCCTGAGAACGCCACCGGCGCCCGAATGTTCCCGCCGTCGCCGGGTCAGCCGAGCAGGCCCTCGGTGCGGGCCTCCTTCACGAGGCGCCGCACGTTCTCGACGTCGCCGGGATGGCTGGCCAGGATCCCGCGCCGAGCGCCGAGGAAGCTGGAGCCGACGTCCCGCCGACGGTCCGGGTCCACGAGGTCGCGCGCGGGGTTCAGCACGTTGCGCTCCTCCTCGGACAGGTGGTGGTGGACCACCTCGCCGAGTTCCTCGAGGGCCTCCGTGAAGTCCTCGCCGTCGAGGTCATCGACCTCGAGCACGGCCAGCAGCGCCTCGTTGATCTCGGCGTGCTCCTCCTCGCCGTGTTCGACCTCGTCCTCGACCTCGTCCTCGCCCTCGGCGTCCGCCTGCCGTTCCAGCACGGGATAGACGACGTCCTCCTCGGCCTCGGCGTGGGCGACGAGCAGGTCGGCCAGTTCGGCCCGCACGGCGGCGCGGTCCTGGGTGTCGTCACGCAGCAGGCGCAGGAGGCGCTCCATCTCCTCGTGGTCGGCCAGGATCAGTGCGACGGCGTCCGTGTCGTCGAGGGCGCCGGCGCCGCGGTCGGCGAGGTCCGTCATGGTGGTCACGCTCCGGTGTGTGGGTGGGGAGGGGAATCGCCCCAGTCGTGCCCACCGGCCGTCCTGCCCAAACCGTTCCGAGAGATTCTCGGAATCCCTACTAGGATCATCCCCATGTCCAACGAGGTGCACGGGACCGTGCGCGACCGCCTGCGGCGGTCGCGACAGCGCTACACCAGCGGCCGGCAGGCGCTGGTGGACCTCCTGCTGGCCGTAGGCCGGCCGGTGACGATCACCGACCTGCTGGAGTCCGGCGCCCATCAGTCCCAGTCGTCCCTGTACCGCAACCTCGCGATCCTCGAGCAGTGCGGGGTCGTCCGGCGACTGCCGTCGATCGACGATCTCGCGCGCTACGAACTGGACGAGGAACTGACCGGCCACCACCACCATCTCGTGTGCACCGACTGTGGCCGGATCGACGACGTCACGTTCTCGGACGACCTCGAGGCGTCACTGTCGGTCGCCGCCGAGCGCATGGGCCGAGACCACGGCTACCGCCTCGACGCCCACCACCTGGAGCTGATGGGTGTGTGCGGGGACTGCCACGACGGCTAGGCGGCGACGCGGACGCGTTGCGCCGCCACGGTGTCGGCCACCTCGCGTCCGGTGAGGACCACGAAGAACTCGGCCACGGCTGCCACGGCCACGGACGCTGCCGCGGGGGTGCCCGCGTGGAAGCTCGTGAGCAGCCCGACGACGACCGCCAGCGCCCCGAGGCCGATCGCGGTCACGATCAGGGTCGGCAGGCGTCGGGCGAGCAGGGAGGCGGTTGCCGGCGGTGCCACGAGGAACGCGAAGACCAGCAACGTGCCCACGGTCTGGAACGACACCACGACCGAGAGGCCGACGAGTGCCAGCATGGCGACGTGCGCCGGGCCGGGTCGCAGCCCGAGTGCCGCGGCCTTGTCCCGGCTGAAGGACAGCACGAGGAACGGCCGATAGAGCACGACCGTGATCGCGAGCGTCACGCTGGCCGCCAGGATCGTCAGGAGCACGTCGCTCCGGGTGACGGCGATGGCGTCCCCGAACAGGATGGCGGTCAGGTCACCCGCGTATGCGCCCTGGGTCGAGATGATCGTGACGCCGAGCGCGAGCATGCCGACGAAGAGCAGGCCGATGCTGGTGTCCTCGGGCAGTCGCGAGCGGCGCGACACGACGTTGATGCCGCCGACCATCACCACCGCGGACGCCGCGGCCCCGACGCCGAGGTTGATGCCCCACAGGTGGGCGAGGGCGACACCGGGGATGACGCCATGGGCCATCGCATCACCCATGAAGGCCATGCCGCGCAGCACCACCCAGGTCCCCACCAGCGACGTGGTCACGACCGTGAACAGGCTCGCGAGGAGAGCCCGTTGCATGAACGGGTTGTCGACGAACGGGTCGAACACCCACTGCACGAGCCAGTCCACGGGTGCCTCCTCAGCAGGTCGCGAGTGCGTCCGCGATCCGTGTCGCGTCGGTGACGAGCAGTTCAGCGTAGGTCTCGGCGCCCGATCCCGGTTCCCCGAGCGCGCCGGTGTACAGCGTGACGACCTCGATCTCGCGACCGGTCTCCTGGGCGAGCGTCTCGGCCAACGCCCCGGACTCGGTGGACTCCGCGAAGATCGCCGGCACCGCACTGGCGCGGACGGTGTC
>JBFJMP010000481.1:0-2312 GCA_041633895.1 Nitriliruptoraceae bacterium | reverse complement strand
TCGGCGAGGTCGTGCTCGCCGTCGGGCCGGAAGGCGGCTGGACCGATGCGGAGGTCACGACGCTGACCGCGGCCGGGGCGCAGGCCGTCTCGCTCGGTGCATCGGTGCTGCGCACCGAGCACGCGGCCGTCGTGCTCGCCGCGGTCGTGGGGGCCGGTCTGGGGCGGATGTCCGGCTGACGGGGATGTCCCGGCGGCACGTCACCGCACGGCGGTATCCTCAACCACGTCCCACCGAGCCCCCGAACACGGCCAAACGACCCCTTGAGCAGCACTCCCACCGGCGATGCCGCCCCGACGGCAGTCGTCTCCGACGCGGTCGCGTCCGTGAAGGTCCTGGTCCCCGGGGACCACTCGATGGTCGCCCTGGTCGGGGCGGGCGACGAGATCCTGCGCCAGATCGAGAAGTCCTTCGAGTGCGCGATCCACGTGCGCGGCAACGAGATCACCATCCAGGGCGAGCCGTCGGAGGTCACCGCGGCGTCGCGCCTGTTCGAAGAGCTGGTGAAGATGCTTGAGACGGGCCACACCATCGACCGGGGCACGGTGCGCCAGTCCATCCGCATGCTGCGCGACGACGCCGACGAACAGCCGTCGGTCGTCCTCAGCGAGGCGCTGCTGACCCACCGCGGGCGGACCATCCGACCCAAGACCCTCGGCCAGAAGCGCTACCTCGACGCCATCCGACAGAACACCGTCACGTTCGGGATCGGCCCCGCCGGCACGGGCAAGACCTACCTCGCCATGGCCGCGGCCGTGCAGGCCCTGCGGGCCAAGCAGGTGAACCGCCTCATCCTGACCCGGCCCGCGGTCGAGGCCGGCGAGCGCCTCGGCTTCCTCCCCGGCACGCTGCACGAGAAGATCGACCCGTACCTCAAGCCCCTGTGGGACGCCCTCCACGACATGATGGAGAGCGAGGAGCTGATCTCGCACGTCGACCGTGGGACCATCGAGGTCGCCCCCCTCGCGTACATGCGTGGGCGCACCCTCAACGACGCGTTCATCGTCGCCGACGAGGCCCAGAACACGACCGCCGAACAGATGAAGATGTTCCTGACCCGCATCGGGTTCGGGTCCAAGGCCGTGGTCACCGGCGACATCTCGCAGGTGGACCTGCCGGGCAACCAGCGCTCCGGCCTGCGTGTCGTACGCGACATCCTCGACGACATCGACGGGGTCGCGTTCGCCTACCTCGACGCGAAGGACGTGGTCCGCCACCAGATCGTCCAGCGCATCGTCGAGGCCTACGAACGCCACGCCGAAGCCAACGGCGAGGACCGCTGAGATGGCCGTCTACCTCTCCGACGAGCAGTCCGAGCCCGTCGACGGTGACGACCTCGTCGCCCTCGCCCGCCACGTCCTGACCGCACGGCGCGTCCCCGACGACATGGAGGTCGCCGTCCTGCTCGTGGACGAGCCGACCATCCAGGCCCTCAACCGCCAGCACATGGACAAGGACCGTCCGACGGACGTCCTGGCCTTCCCCATCGACGAGCCCGGGGAGTCCCTGCCCGACACCCCGGCGATCCTCGGTGACGTGGTGATCTGCCCGACGGTGGCGGCCGCGCAAGCGCCGGGCCTGTCCCGTTCGACGCAGGAGGAACTCCAGGTCCTGACGGTCCACGGGATCCTGCACCTGCTCGGCATGGACCACGCTGATCCGGTGACCGAGCAGGAGATGTTCGGGCTCACCGACCAGTTGCTCGCCAGCCACCGAGGGTCGGACCGATGAGCCCCGACCTGGTGGCCGGGATCGTCGCCCTCGTCGTCCTGCTCGCCGTTGCCGGAATCGCCAGTGCTGCCGAGACGGTCCTGCAGCGCATGGACTACGTCCGCGCGCTGACACTGGACGAGGACGAGCCCGGCGCCGGTGACCTCGTCTGGATTCTCCAACACCGCGGGTCGGCCCTGAACGCGACCCTGCTGGTCACGGTCGTCGTCCGCGTCGCGACCGCCTCGATCGCCACGGTGTTCGTGGCGCGACAGCTGGCCGGTGCCCCGGGCGTCGCCGCATCGATCGCCGGCGTCGCGGTGGCCAGCCTCATCGGCGCGGAGATGGCGCCGCGCATCATCGCCATGCACCGCCTCGACCAGACCGGGCTGCGCCTCGCACCGGTCGTCAGGCGCGCCACGAAGGTCGTGAACCCGTTCGCCAGCCTGCTGTTGACCGTGAGCCGCAACCTGCCCGGCGTGCGCCCCGAGGGCTCCGGCCCGTACCCGTCCGACGAACCGTCGGGCGACCTCGAGGACGAGGACCTCGTCGTCGACGACGAACTCGAGGAGGAGGAGCGGGCGATGATCCGCTCGATCGTC
>JBFJMP010000480.1:0-2313 GCA_041633895.1 Nitriliruptoraceae bacterium | reverse complement strand
GGTCGCCTCCGAGTACGAACATCTCCGCGACGACCTCGTCCTCTTCACCTACCTCCACCTCGCGGCCGACGAGGCCCTGACGCGGGCGCTCGTGGACGCGGGCACCCTCGCCATCGCCTACGAGACCGTGCTGGGGGCGGACGGCGGGCTGCCCCTCCTCGCCCCGATGTCCGAGGTCGCCGGCCGAATGGCGCCGCAGGTGGGAGCGGCCTGCCTCGAGCGCGAGTCCGGCGGACGCGGCGTGCTGCTCGGCGGCGTGTCCGGCGTCCAACCGGGCTACGTCGTGGTCGTGGGTGCCGGGACAGCCGGTCGCAACGCCGCGTGGCTCGCCGCCGGGATGGAGGCCACGGTCGTCGTGCTCGACCTCGACATCGGCAAGCTGCGCTACATCGACTCGGTCCACCAGGGGCGCATCACGACGTTGATGTCCAACCGGCTGACGCTGGAGGAGGAACTGGCGCGGGCGGACCTCGTCGTCGGTGCGGTGCTCGTGCCCGGCGCGCGGGCACCCCGGATCATCACCGAGGACATGGTCGCGTCGATGAAGCCCGGAGCCGTGCTCGTCGACATCTCCATCGACCAGGGTGGGTGTGCCGAGACCTCGCACGTGACGACACACTCGGATCCGACCTACGTCACGCACGGCGTCGTGCACTACTGCGTGGGCAACATGCCGGGCGCGGTGCCGCACACGTCGACCTATGCACTGACGAACGTCACGATGCCCTACGCCGTGCGCCTCGCTGCGGGGGTGCGCGAGACGTTGGGCGCCCACGCCGGACTGCGTGCCGGCGTCAACGTCGCCGAGGGCGTGGTCACCAACGACGGCGTCGGGCAGGCCCACGGACTGGAGGTCGTCGATCCCGTGACGGCGCTGGACCTGTCCGTCTGATGGACCACCGGCCGTGCGAGCCCCGCGGTCGCTAGCCTCGCCACTGTCATCAACTGGAGGCCGGAACCGCCGATGGACGCCACCTGGGCAGCCCTGCGCGACGAGCTCGAACGCGAGCGTCAACAGCACGTCCAACTGCTGGAGGAGCACGGCGCCGACATCTACGGCGATCGAGTGAAGACGCTGGACGTCGGCAACGACGGATTCGCCGATTCCGGTCAGGCGACGGAGGAGCGCAACGAGGTGCTCGTCCACATCGAGCAGGCGCGCCACCGCACCCACCTCATCGACGAGGCCCTGGCACGGATGGACGAGGGGACCTACGGGACGTGCGTGGACTGCGGGGCGACGATCAGCCCCGCGCGGCTCGAGGTGCGCCCCCTGTCCGTCCGGTGCGTCGACTGTGCTGCTCGCGAGTGATGTCCTCGTCGCGACTGGTCCCCGCCGAGGTCATCGCCGTCAAACGGGACGGCGGTGAGCTGGCGCCGGACCAGCTCCGGGACTTCCTCGCCGGCTACCTCGCCGGCACGGTGGCCGAGGAGCAGATGTCCGCGCTGCTGATGGCCGGGGTCATCAACGGCTTCAGTGACGACGAAGCGGTCGTCATGACGGACGCGCTCGTGAACTCCGGTGACGTGGTCGACCTGTCCGGCTTGCGCGGGCCCACGGTCGACAAGCACTCGACCGGCGGGGTGGGGGACACCTGCACCCTGGTCGTGGCGCCGATCCTCGCCGCGTGCGGGGCGCAGGTCGCGAAGCTGTCGGGGCGCGGGCTGGGCCACACCGGGGGAACGCTCGACAAGCTCGAGTCCATCCCGGGGTTCACGGTCTCGCTGTCCCCGGAGGCCATGCAGCAACAGGTGGAACGCGTCGGCGTCGCCGTCGCCGCCGCGACCGCCGACCTCGTGCCCCTGGACAAGCGCCTGTACGCCCTGCGGGACGTGACCGGCACGGTTCCGTCGCCGGCGTTGATCGCCGCGAGCGTGATGAGCAAGAAGATCGCAGGTGGGGCTCGCCACGTGCTGCTGGACGTCAAGACCGGCGACGGGGCGTTCATGGAGGACCCGGCGGATGCCCTCGCCCTGGCCCAGCTCTGCGTTCGGATCGGCCAGGCCCACGGGCGTCGCCCCGGCGCGCTGGTGACGGACATGTCGCAGCCACTGTCCCATGCCGTCGGCAACGCCATCGAGGTCGCCCATGCCGTCGACGTGCTGGCCGACCGGCGGCAGGGGCGCTTCCGTGACCTCTGCATCGAGCTGGCTGCGGGTGCGTTGGAGTTGACCGGCCGCGACCATGACACGGCCATGACCGATGCGCTCGACGCCGTGACGTCGGGCCGCGCTGCGGAGGTGTTCACGGACATGGTGGCTGCGCAGGGCGGCGACGCCGATGTCGTCGCGGACCCGCTGGCCGTCCTGCCG
>JBFJMP010000479.1:0-2313 GCA_041633895.1 Nitriliruptoraceae bacterium | reverse complement strand
GCGCCCGTCGAAGGTCGTGAACCGTCCGCCGGCCGCCTCGACCACGGCCTTGCAGGCCGCGAAGACCCACCGGCTGGCGATCGCCTCGGCGCAGACGTCCATGGCGCCCTCGGCGACGAGGCAGAAGCCGTGGAAGTCGCCGTAGGCGCGCTGACGCACCGTGGTCGCGACCAGTGCCGGGATGATGTCGGGGCGGCCGATCTCGTCGAAGCTGACGAGGTCGCCGAAGGTCACCTGTGCCTGGTCGAGGCGGTCGACGTCGGACACGCGGATCTCGCGCTCCCCGCAGTGGGCGGGTCCGCCTCGTCGACCGTCCCAGCGCAGCCCGAGGGCCGGGGCGGACACGACCCCCACGCGTTCGCCCTCGGCGTCGCACAGGGCGATCAGCGTGGCGTAGGACGGGTTGCCGGTGATGAACGAACGGGTCCCGTCGATCGGGTCGATGACCCAGGTGGGGACGTCGACGTCACCGGTGTGGCCGTCCTCCTCGCCGAGGACGGCGTGATCGGGGAACCGCTCGTGAATCGCGGCGCGCAACGCGCGTTCCACGGCCTGGTCGACCTCGGTGACCGGAGTGCCGTCACCCTTGGTGCCGACGTCGAGCCACGTGCGGAAGCCGTCCAACGTGAGCTCGTCGGCGAGATCAGCCAGCTCGTGGGCGAACGCCAACTCGGCCGCCAGCGCAGCCTGGGGGTCCTGCGACGTCACCAGTCGAACGACATGTCGTCGAAGCGCAGGATGATGTCGTTTGGCTGCACGGTGAGGGTGACCTCCTCGCGCGGCACCCACAGCGGGATGCAGGGACCCTGGCCGGCGTGGCCCATCAGGCAGATGAGCAGCTGGCCCTCGTCGTCGATGCCGACGATCTGGCGGGCAAAGCTCAGGAGCTCGTGGAAGTCGGCGCCCCCAGCACGACGCTTCTGGTACGCGGTCGCCCAGCGGGACTCGGACCGGCCGTAGTTCGCGATGACCTGACCCGGGTGCAGCTTGGTGATGGCGTTCATCGAGCGCACGGCGACCAGCGGCTTGTCCTGCTTCGGCAGCTTGCCGAGGCGCACGGCCGCATCGGGCGTCGCGAGACGGCCCGGAAGGTCCTCGAGTTCGAAGTTGCCTGCCGCCTGGGCGGCCTTCTGCCGCTCGACGGGGACCTGGACCTCGATCTTGCCCTTGGTTGCCACGTGCTTCTCCTGATCGAACACGTGAGGGTACCGCCGAGGCCTCGACAGGAGTGGATGCCACCCGTGTTCGTTCGTGCAGGTCCGGGGAAGGACCGCGTGATGTGTACCCCCGACGGGATTCGAACCCGCGTCACCACCTTGAAAGGGTGGGATCCTGGACCGCTGGACGACAGGGGCGTCTGGACTGCTGGACTGCGACAGGGGCGCAGGCTAGCGCCGCGTCAGTGGGCCGCGACAACGGAGCGCGGATGCCGGGGGCCAGCACGCCGTGGACCGCGCCGTCCCCACACGAGGACGCGCCAGAGCGCCTCGAGGATGATGGCCTTCGAGATCTTCGACGCGCCGGCACGACGTTCCACGAACGTGATCGGGACCTCGTCGATCTCGAACCCGGCGCGCCAGGCCAGCAGAACGGTCTCGAGCTGGAAGCTGTAGCCGTCGGATGCCAACTCGGCGAGGCGGATCTCCTCGAGCACGGCGCGTCGGAACGCGCGGTAGCCGGAGGTCGCGTCGCGAACCGGCATGCCGGTCACGGCGCGGACGTAGCGGTTGCCGCCGGATGACAGTGCACGGCGGTGCCACGGCCAGTTCTCGGTGCCACCACCGGGCACGTAGCGCGATCCGAGCACGAGGTCGGCGTGCTCGGTCGCCGCGATCAGTTCGGGCAGGTGCCCGGGGTCGTGCGACAGGTCGGCGTCCATCTCGACCAGGACGTCGTAGCCCTGCTCGAGGCCCCATCCCAGTCCCGCGCGATAGGCCGGACCGAGGCCGGACTTGCCGGGGCGGTGGAGCACGTGGACGCGGTCGTTGGCCGCCGCGAACTCGTCGGCGATGTCGCCGGTGCCGTCGGGCGAGGCATCGTCGACGACGAGCACATGCAGGTCACCCGGGGTGTGCAGGACGCGGGTCAGCACCTCCGGCAGGGTGGCGCGCTCGTTGTAGGTCGGGATGACCGCGAGGGCGGTGGTCATGGCAGGTCCTGTGGGGGCGTCCGGCGGCTCATGAGGGCGAGGGCGAGTGCCGCCACGGCGCTGAGCAGCATGGTCAGTGGTCGCAGCCAGTCCCCCGTGCGCAGGAACGGCGTTGATCCGGTGACGAGTGGGATCTCGACGCGACGGTACTCGGCCTCGAACAG
>JBFJMP010000478.1:0-2316 GCA_041633895.1 Nitriliruptoraceae bacterium | reverse complement strand
TCCTCGACGACGGCCGTCTCCCAGTGGTCCTGGGCCACCGTGACGTCCGCGAGGTGCAGTTCCGGACCCGGCACGATTCCCGAGGACCGTGCGGTCGCGGTGGCCTGCTCGCCGACCCGCCGCGGGCCGTCGCCGTCGAGGTCGTTCGTGGCCGCGAAGCCCCAGGCCGAGCCCACGAGTGCGCGGATGCCGAGGCCGAAGCTGTCGGAGTCGTCGATGGACTCGATGTGGCCGTTCTGGGCGTCGAGTCGGCGGGTGCGACGGTCGACCACCCGGGCGTCGGCGTAGGCAGCTCCGGCGTCCAGTGCCGCGCCGACGGCGGCTTCGGCGGCCGCGAACGGCGTGGTGTCCATGTGCGACTCCTCGGTCGGCGTCCCCTGGCGCCGGGCGCAGGCTACGGCCGCGTCGGGGTGGCTGGCGGCAACTTGTGGCAGGATCGCACGCATGCCACGCATCGACATGGACGCACTCGAGGACGAGTGGGAGGACGAGATCGGCCGCGACGGCCGGTCCGGTCGGCGCGCCGTGAAGTACTCACCGGCGGCGCAGGAACGCATCGAGGAGCACGAGGTCGGGCGCGTGGTCGGGGTGGATCGGGGCCACGTCGACATCCTCTTCCAGGGCGAGGCGATGACCGCGCGCTACGCCGGGTCGATGCGACGAACGCAGGTGGTGGTCGCCGATCGCGTGCGTGTGCGCCCGCCGAAGCACGAGACCGACGTGGCGCGGGTCGTGGACCGTCTCCCGCGCGAGACGATCCTCCAACGGTCCGGAGACGACCTCGAGGACGACGAACGCGTCGTGGTGGCCAACGCGGACCAGGTGGCTGTCGTGATCGCCGCGGATCACCTCGAACGGGGTGCGGGGTTCCTCGACCGCGTGCTCGTCGCAGCGTCGGTGGGGGGGATCGATCCCGTCGTGGTGATCAACCGGGTGGACCTCGTCGACGACCGGACCGAGGTCGACGAGGTGCGTGCCCGCTACGAGGCGATCGGATTGCCCGTCGTCGTGACGAGCGCGGTCACCGAGGAGGGCGTCGACGTGCTGCTCCAGCGGCTGGCGGGGTCGTGGACCGCGTTCACCGGCCACTCCGGGGTCGGCAAGTCGTCGCTGTTCAACGTGCTGGTGCCCGATGCGGACGTCGCCGTGGGGGAGATGGGGCGCCGAGGTGGGCGCCACACCACCGTGGCATCGCGCGCGCTGCCGGTGCCCGGCCTGGATGCCTGGCTGATCGACACGCCGGGGGTCCGGTCCTTCGGGCTCGGGGCGCTGACCGCACTCGACGTCGCGACCCACGTCCCGGAGCTGCGTGGCCTCGACTGCGCGTTGGACGACTGCCTCCACGACGGCGAGCCCGGCTGTCGGATCGGGGAGGCACCCATCGCGCCGGAACGGCTCGCGAGCTATCGGCGGCTCCTGGCAGCCGTCCGTGGCGACGACCCCTACGACGAGGCCGGCACGGAGTGAGCGCCGCTGCGCAGGACGCTCGGGCCGAACTCGGCTGGCACACGCCGGCGGCGTGGGCGGCGGCCGTGCTCGTGGAGCCGGAGGCGTTGCTGTCCGACCATGCCCACCTCGAACGGGCGGCGGCGGCCAATGCGTTGGCCCTCGTCCGTCGCTGGCCGGATGGGGCCGAACCCGACCGCTGGGTGTCGCGCCTGAGCGGGATCGCCCGCGACGAGGTCGAACACCTGGCCCTGGTGTCGCGCGTGCTCGCCCAGCGGGGCGGGGCACTGGCGCGGACGCACCGCAACCCCTACGCCGCGGGGCTGCGCGACCACGTCAGGATCGGCAGTGCGCAGGAGTTGGCCGACCGCCTGTTGGTGTCGGCCGCGATCGAGCTCCGGTCCTACGAGCGGTTCTGCCTGCTCGCGGAGGCCGGTCACGAGTTGTCCGACCTCTACGCCGGGCTGCGGGACTCCGAGGCCGGCCACCACCGCGTGTTCGTCCACCTCGCCACCCAGGCCGGCGCGGTCGAGGACGACGTGGTGCGGTGGCGGGCGATCGAGGCCGACGTGGCCCGCGCCCAGCCGCCCGGGTTCGCCGTCCACGCCGGGATCTGAGGACGCGGATAGGTTCCGGTGCACACGGTGCAGACGGCCCGACGAGGAGCAACGCGGTGGGAACGATCCGGTCGGCGTTGGTGCGGGCGCCCCGTGCCCGCAACATGCGTGCGCCCTCCACGCGTCCGCCACAGGACTGGGACCGCCCGGTCGACGGCCGCGCGCCCCGTCTGGGGACCCGCGAGTACATCGGTCACGACATCCGCGGCCGTGGCGCGTGGGCGGACCGCGATCCGCTGGTGACGCCCAAGTG
>JBFJMP010000477.1:0-2316 GCA_041633895.1 Nitriliruptoraceae bacterium | reverse complement strand
GCGCCCGAGCTGTACCTCAAGCGCCTCATCGTGGGTGGAATGCGGCGCGTGTTCGAGATCAACCGCAGCTTCCGCAACGAGGGGATGAGCCCGCGGCACAACCCCGAGTTCACCATGCTCGAGTCCTACGAGGCCTACGGGGACCACGAGGACGGCATGGCGCTGGCGGAGGCGGTTGTCGTGGCCGCAGCGACCGCCGCGACCGGCGGTACGGAGCTGACCTACCAGGGGCGCGAGGTCTCGCTGGCGCAGCCGTTCGCGCGGCGCCCGTTGCTGGAGCTGGTGCAGGAGGCGACGGGGCGCGACGACCTGTCGTACGAGACCCCCCTCGACGACCTGCGGACGCTGTGCGACGAGCACGACGTCCACCACGAGGACGCCTGGGGCGCGGGCAAGCTCGTCGTCGAACTGTACGAGAAGCTCGTCGAGTCGAACCTCTGGGAGCCGACGTTCGTCACCGAGCACCCGATCGAGACCTCGCCGTTGGCCAAGCGCCACCGTTCCCTCCCGCACGTCACCGAGCGGTTCGAACTGCTCGTCACCGGGCGCGAGATGGCCAACGGGTTCTCGGAGCTGACGGACCCCGACGACCAGCGTGAGCGCTTCGAGGCGCAGGCAGCCGCGAAGGCCGCCGGCGACGACGAGGCAATGGTCGTCGACGAGCCGTACCTGCGTGCGATGGAGCACGGCATGCCGCCGGCCGTCGGGCTGGGCGTGGGCATCGACCGCCTGGTCATGCTCGTCACGGACTCCGCGAACATCCGCGACGTCATCCTGTTCCCGACGTTGCGTCCCGAGACCCACGGCTGACGGGCCGGCCTGGCATCAGGGGTCACGGTCGAACCTGACGTGCCGTGGCGGGCGCAGGGGCGCACGGCGCCGAGACCCGCGGCCGACCGCGCTCGTCAGCAGCGCAACCGCGATCAGCACGAGCAGGCTGAGCAAGGGCACGAACGTCGCACGCAGCACGGCCGGCGGACGAACGACGACGTCGCCCGAGGCCTCGTCAGGTGCTGCGGCGCCG
Source organism: Nitriliruptoraceae bacterium (assembly GCA_041633895.1). Taxonomy (GTDB): domain Bacteria; phylum Actinomycetota; class Nitriliruptoria; order Nitriliruptorales; family Nitriliruptoraceae; genus JBFJMP01. The sequence goes on along the minus strand of JBFJMP010000477.1, from coordinate 1,292 downwards.
GCCGTGGACCAGACGAATCCCGTCCCGGTCCGCGCTCCCTGGAGCAGGTCGTCGACCGCGGGGTCCAGCGTGACGGACACGCGATACCAGGTGTGGGAACGCCCCGCGGCCGGGTCCCACGTCCCCCAACGCACGCCGCCGTCCGGTCCGCGCCTTGTCAGGTCCAGCAGGGAACCGCTGGCCAGGTGTTCGACCTGCACGAAGCTGTTGCAGTCGGTGCGGACCTCGCCCCGCTCGACGGTGACCTGGAGGCTGGCCGCCAGCGGCGCCGAGCCCGACAGGCCGGCGAGGCCGAGCCTGACCGCGTCGGGATCGACGTCGCCGTCGATGTCCACACGGACGCAGGCCGACACCGTCTGCCCCGGCGCGAGCTGCACGTCGTCGAACAACGGGGCGTCGGCGTCGGTGGACATGTCGAGCGAGCCTGCAACCGGGTCATCAGGATCGTCACCGTCCGCGGGGTCGCGAGTCAGGGCGAAGCTCGCTCTCATGACCATGCTGGCCACGAGCAGCAGGGCGCAGATCGCCGTCACGACCCGAAGCCACCGACGTGGGTGGGCAACGTCGTCCGGAGGACTCGGGTCGGAGTGGGGCGTGACGGCCATCATCCCCAGCTCACGGTCAGTTGGGGGTGCTTCTCGAGCTCGGACTTGCCCTCGAGCGAGTTGAACTTGTTCGTGCTCGTGCCGCCGTCGTTCTCGACGCTGTCGCGGATCACGACCCCCGTGTTGCCGAGGGCGTACAGCTCGCCGACGGCCTCCGTGGCCCAGAACAGTGTGGGTCCGTTGGGGCCGGACTGGCCGAGGGCCACGGCCCCGGTCGCCGTCGGCTGGTTCACCCACGTGGCGGTGCTCGCGTCGAACGCCGTGTCCGTGCGGACCAGCTCATAGGTTCGCCCCTGCTTCGACGTCACGGTGTAGAGCTGGATCCAGGCCTCGGAGACCTCGCAGCCGTCCGGGACGACCGGTAGGTCGAAGGTGAGCAGCGCTCGGGTGTTGCGGGCCTGCAGCGAGCGGACGACGAGCTCCTTCGTGGTCGAGAAGTTCTCGGTGGGCTTCTCCTGGTCCACGTACGTGTCCGTCGTGGCGAGGACGGTGGCCGAGCCCGGGCCGGGGCAGACCGAGAAGGTCGCTGCGGCCGCGAAGCTGCTGCCCGAGTTCGTGGTCGTGGCCGTGAATGCGGCCGTCGAGCGCCCGACGGAGGCGATGGCCAACATGGCCAGGACGGCGACGCCAGCCATCCGGGTGTGCCCGGTCGCCTGAGGCAGGCCGACGGCAAGGCGTCGGACACCG
>JBFJMP010000476.1:0-2320 GCA_041633895.1 Nitriliruptoraceae bacterium | reverse complement strand
CCGCACCCGCCGCACCCGCCCCGCCGCCCGCGCCGTGGCCGTGGCCGGCGCGCTCGGCCTGGTCGGCCTCCTCGTCGGGGCGCCGACGAGCGCCGCATGGCCGGACACGACCTCGACCAGCGCGTCGATGGCTGCGGTGGTCGTCGCCCCGCCACCGTCGGTGACGGTGACCGTGCCACTGGTCCAGCTGCTGTCGTGCTCGGTCCGGGTGTCGTGGACCGCCTCACCGACCCCCCGGGTGGACGGCTACGACGTGGTGCTGCTGCGCAACGGCAGCCCGGTGGCCTCGACCACGACGGGACCGGGAACGACCAGCCACACGTTCACGGGGCAGTCCATCCTGTCCGGCTACCAGGGGCGCGTGACCGCCACCGCGGCCGGGTTCCGTTCGGTCGCCGTGACGTCCACGAGCGGGACCTGCCTCATCTGAGCGTCCGCAGCACCCGCGTGCGCGCCGCGCGTAAGGCAGACCGGGTCACAGGCGCAGGCGCATCCAGTTGGTCGTGCCGCCCGCGAGCACGTGCTCGCGTTGGCGCTCGGACAGGTTGTGGCGCGCCCGGACCGGGTCCTTGCCGACGACCTCGATCGAGGTCTCGTCGCCCGACTCGACGAGGTCACGCAGGCCGGTGAAGTGCAGGACGTCGCCCTGTTCGAGGCGCGCGAGGTCCGACGGGTCGACGAACTGCAGCGCCAGCACGCCGAAGTTCGCCAGGTTCTGCCAGTGGATGCGGGCGTAGTCCTCGACGAGCACGACCCGCAGGCCGAGGTAGCGCGGCGCGAGCGCGGCGTGTTCGCGTGACGACCCCTGGCCGTAGTTCGACCCGCCGACGATCACGTGGCCGCCGCTGCCCGAGTCGCGCTCCGCCTTCGCGCGGGCCGGGTAGGTGGCGTCCACGATGTCGAACGTGAACTCGGCGATGCGGGGGATGTTCGACCGGAACGGCAGGACCTCGGCGCCCGCGCGCAGGATCTCGTCGGTCGAGATGTCGTCGCCGACCTTCAGCAGGATCGGGATCGTCAGCTCATCCGGCAGCGGGTCGAGGTCGGGCAGTGCGTCGATGTTGGGACCCTTGACCAACTCGACGGCCGAGCCGTTGTCCGGCGGGGCGACCAGCAGGTCGCGGTCGACCGTCGGCGTCTCCGGCTCGGTCACGCGCGGGTAGGCGATGCCGCGGGACGCCCCGAACTCGCGGGGGTCGGTGATCACGCCGGTGATGGCGGACACGACGGCCGTCTCGGGCGAGCAGAGGTGGACCTTGTCCTCGCGCGTGCCGGAGCGCCCCGGGAAGTTGCGGGGCGTCGTGCGGAGCGAGATCGTGTCGCTGGCCGGGGCCTGCCCCATGCCGATGCAGCCGTTGCAGCCGGCCTGGTGGATGCGCGCCCCGCCGGTGACCACGCGGTAGAGGTGGCCGTCGCGGATCAGGTCGCCGAGGATGGCGCGCGACGACGGGTTCACGTCCAACGACACGTTCGGGTGCGCCGACGCGTCGGCGGCGTCGAGGATGGCGGAGACGATCGCGATGTCGCGGTAGCCGGGGTTCGCGGACGAGCCGATGTAGGCCTGTGCGATCGGCGCGCCGGCCAGTTCGCTGACGGGGACGACGTTGCCCGGGGAGGTCGGGGTCGCGATCAGCGGGACGAGCGCGGACAGGTCGATCTCGTCGGTGACGTCGAACGTCGGCTCGTCGACGACCAGCTCACGGAAGTCCTCCTCGCGACCGTGCGCGGCGAGGAAGCGCCGGACCTCGTCGTCGGCGGGGAACACCGTCGTCGTCGCCCCGAGCTCGGCACCCATGTTGGCGATGACGTGGCGGTCCATCGCCGAGAGGTTGGCCAGCCCCGGGCCGTGGTACTCGATGATCCGGCCGACGCCACCGTCGACGTCGTGGCGGCGCAGCAGCTCGAGGATGACGTCCTTGGCCGACACCCAGTCGGGCAGCTCGCCGGTCAGGCGGATGCCCCAGATCTCGGGCATGCGGATGCGCAGCGGTTCGCCGGCCATCGCGAGGGCGACGTCGAGGCCGCCCGACCCGATGGCGAGCATCCCGATCGCCCCGGCCGCGGGCGTGTGCGAGTCCGAGCCGGCCATCGTCGCGCCGGGGCGGCCGAAGTGCTGTTGGTGGACCGGGTGGCTGACGCCGTTGCCGGGGCGCGAGAACCACAGGCCGAACCGGGCGCACGCCGACTGGAGGAAGCGGTGGTCGTCGGCGTTCTTGTGGTCCTCCTGGATGAGGTTGTGGTCCACGTACTGGGTCGACACCTCGGTCCGGACGCGGTCGAGGCCCATCGCCTCGAGCTCCAGCATCACCAGCGTCCCGGT
>JBFJMP010000475.1:0-2321 GCA_041633895.1 Nitriliruptoraceae bacterium | reverse complement strand
TCCGGTGTCGACCGCTTCGCTACGGCGGTTGCGGTCTCCGAGCGTGCGTTCCCCAAGGGCTCGGACACGGTCTACCTGGCCCGCGCTGACCTGCTGGTCGACGCGGTGGCCGGTGGCGCGCTGACCGACGGTCCGGTCCTGCTCGTGCCCTCGTGCGGGGAGTTGCCCGCCGTGGTCGCGGACGAGATCAGTCGCCTCGACCCCGGGTCCGTGCTCGCCCTCGGTGGGTCGTCTGCCGTGTGCGACGCCCTTCTGGCCGCCGCGGCGGGTGACCGCGCGAGCGGCCGGGTTGCCGGTGCCAACCGCTACGAGACCGCCGTTGCGATCGCTCGGCGCGGCTTCCCCGACGGGACGGCAGAGGTGTACCTGGCCTCGGCGGCCGACTCCCCGGACGCCGTCGCCGGGGGATCGTTGACCGGCGGGCCGATCCTGCTGGTGCCGCGGGAGGGCGAGCCACCACCATCGGTGCGCGAGGAGATCGGCCGCCTCGGCCCGACACGGGTCGTGGCACTCGGCGGCGTCGCCGCCATCGCGGACGAGACGGTGCTGACGGCAGCCGGTGCCATCCCGACGATGCGCCTTGCCGGTCTGAACCGCTACGAGACGGCAGCGAGGATCGCGGAGTACCAGTTCGGTCCGGCGTCCCCGACGAATGCGGTGGCCACCGTGGCGTACCTGGCTCGCGGGGACGTGTTCGCGGACGCGGTCGCCGCCGGATCGTTGACGGACGGGCCGGTCCTGCTCGTGCCGTCGTGCAACGGACTGCCCGCCGCGGCCGGGGCGCAGATCGCGCGCATGGAACCGCGCACCGTGCTTGCCCTCGGGGGGCCGGGGGCCGTGTGCGACGCCACGCTCGACGCCGCGGGGGCCGTGGAGTCGGAGGTCGTGATCCCGGACACCACGGTCGTCCTCGGCCAGGCTGCCCGCGACGCCCTGCGGTCCGACGTCGACGGCGTGCTCGTGTTCGACGCGGCCGGGGCCCCCGACGTCGACGTGGACGACGTGATCGTGTCCTATGAGGTGCCGGGCATCGCCCCCCAGGGGCTGCTCCGTCGAGTCACGGCCGTGACGCCCGACGGCGACGTCGTCCGGGTCGCGACCGAGACCGCGAGCCTGACGGATGCCATCCACGACGGTGACCTGGACGTCGACGTCCTGCTGACGCGAGCGGACCTGCGGCGCGCAGCTGGACCCGTCGCCGGCCGGCAGGCCCAGGCCACCGCGCACCTGATCGACCTCGACCGGCTCGCCACGGTCGAGATCGCGCCGGGCGTGACGCTCACCGGGAACCTCACCTACGACGCGACGATGCACGTCGACGTGGACATCGACATCTTCCCGAGCCCCCACGTGGACACCTTCGAGGCTGCGCTCGCGTTCGACGAGTCCGTCGACATCACCCTGACTGCCGAACGCGAGGCGAGCTGGCAGATGGCGCCCCTGAACCTCTGGGAGGGCGAGTTCCGCTGCTTCTGGACCGCGATCGGGCCGGTCCCGGTGTCGCTGTGTCCGTACCTGAGCGTGGACCTCAACGCGAGCGGCGCCGTCGAGGGCCACATCACGATGGGTGTCGGGCAGGCCAGCTCGTCGCGCTTCGGCGCCGGCTACGAGGACGGGGACTGGTATCGGATCAAGGACTACAGCCACGACCACACCTATCGACCGCCGACGCTGGACGTGCAGGCCGAGGCGGTCGGCGGGGTTCGTGCCGAGCTCGGCCTCGAGGTGTACGACCTCGCTGGGCCCTACGTGTGGGGCAGCCTCTACGTCCGAGGGGAAGGTGCGGTGGCCGACGATGTCGTCTGCTACGGCCTGTACGCCGGGATCGCCGGAGGGTTCGGCGTCGGGGTCGACGAGGACCTGCTCGGTGACCTGGAGATCCCGGAACTCACCCTGCTCACGAGGGAAGTCCTCCTGGTCGAGGACCCCGTACCGCACGACGTCTGCGAGGACTCGGGACGCAAGGGCCCCAGTTGGTACGGCACCGTCGAACTCGCCTACGACGTCGTCACGAAGCACTCGAACCCCACCACGGAGTTCTCGGAGCATGCGGAAGCCGTGATCCAACTGACCGGCGAGGTCACCAGCTTCGAGCACCAGGGCACGACCTACGAACAGATCGTGTCGCGCCCCCTGAGTGCGTCGTACTCGTTGTCGACCCGCGACCAGTACTACACCGACGGGGGCTCGTGCTGGAAGACCTCCACCTGGACCTCGGGGGCGCTGGGTCCCAGCGAGGACACCTCGTACGCGGTTGAGCCGTCGGCATCTGCGGCCAGTCCGGTCTTCACCTACACGGGTGTCGAGTTCGACGTCACCGT
>JBFJMP010000474.1:0-2337 GCA_041633895.1 Nitriliruptoraceae bacterium | reverse complement strand
CGGCATCGCCCCCAGGATCACGCTGCACTGCTGGTGGATGACCTCGGTCAGCGGGCAGCCCATCGACGTGAGCGTCATGAGGACGTGCACGCCCCCGTCCTCGACCTTGGTGACCTCGTAGACGAGGCCGAGGTCGACGATGTTGTAACCGATCTCGGGGTCGATCACGGCGCGCAGGCCGTTGCGCAGGTCCTCGCTGGTCGGCATCCCGTCGTCTTCGAGTTCGAGGCCGGCGAACGCCGGGGCGACGGTCATGCCCTCGCCCTCGGTGGCGGCCTCGTTCTCGCGACGCTGCTGCTCGAGCGCGTCGGTGTCGGGCGTGTCGGTGGAGACGTCACTCATGTGGAAGTCCTCAGCTCTCGTGGGTGACGACGTGCTCGGCGTCGCCGGACTGGAAGGTCTCGATGGCGTCCTTGACGGCCATCCAGCTCAGCAGGGCGCACTTGACGCGGACCGGGAACTTGGCGACGCCCTGGAAGGCGATGCCGTCCTCGAGGTCGTCGATCCGCGGCGGCTCCTCGCCGTGCATCATCAGGCGGAACTGCTCGGACAGCTCGAGCACGTCGTCGAGGTCGCGATCCGCGACCGCCTGCGTCATCGCCGAGGCCGACGCCTGGCTGATCGAGCAGCCCTCCCCGTCGAACACGACGGCGTCGAGCTTGCCGTCCTTGACGCGGATGCGCAGGTCCATCTCGTCCCCGCACAGCGGGTTGCTGTGGTGGACGTGGACGTCCTCGTCCGCGAGTTCCGGCGCCCGGTTCTTGGGGCTGCGGTAGTGGTCCAGGATGATGTCCTGGTACATGTCCTCGAGGCTCACCGCCTGCTGTCCTTCGTGTCGTCTTCGGCCCTCAGCGGGCGAAGAAGTCCTTGGCGTGCTGCAACCCCTCGACCAGGGGTGCCATGTCATCGATGTCGTTGTACAGGTAGACCGACGCGCGCGCCGTGGCGTTGACGCCCAGTTCGCGCATCAACGGCTTGGCGCAGTGGTGGCCGACGCGCACGGCGACGCCGTGCTGGTCGAGCATCGCGCCGATGTCATGGGGATGGACGCCTGCCAGGGTGAACGACATCGCCCCGCCCCGGACCTCGACGTCACGCGGACCGAACAGCGTCACGCCGTCGATCGCGTCGAGCGCGTCCATGAACTGGCCGGTCAGTTCCTTCTCGTGCGCGCGGATCTGGTCCATGCCGATGCGGGTCAGGTAGCGCGCGGCCTCGCCGAAGCCACCGACCTCGGCGATCATCGGCGTACCGGCTTCGAACTTGTGCGGCAGGACGTTGGTCGTGAACCCGTCCAGCGTCACGTCGATGATCATCTCGCCGCCCGTGAGGAACGGCGGCATGTCGTTGAGTCGGTCGGGGTTGCCGAGCAGCGCCCCGACGCCCGTCGGGCCACACATCTTGTGGGCCGTCACGGCGTAGAAGTCGACGCCGAGGTCGCGGAACGACACCGGCATGTGCGGGGCGGCCTGGGACCCGTCCACGAGGACGACGCAGTCCGGGTTGGCGGCGCGGGCCATCTCGGCGTAGCGCGTGACGTCGTTGATCGTGCCCAGCACGTTGGACACGTGCGTGAGCGCGAGCACCTTGACCTTGCCGTCCGCGAGCAGTTCGCGGGCCGCGGCCTCGTCCAGTCGACCGTCCTCGGTCAACGGGATGGTCCGCAGGTCGAAGCCGATGTCCTGCTGGGCGTGCAGGTACGGCACGTAGTTCGCGTGGTGCTCCATGCGGGTCGCCAGCATGGCGTCGTCCGGCCCCAGCTTGTGGCGCACCCACGAGTACGCGAACAGGTTCATGGCCTCGGTGGAGTTCTTCGTGAAGATCGTGCCCTCGAGGGGCGCATCGAAGAACTCGGCCACGGAGCGACGACCCGACTCGAACAGGTCGGTCGCCTCTTCCGCCAGGCCGTACACACCGCGGTGGACGTTGCTGCGGAAGCGGCCGTAGTAGTCGTCCATCACGTCGAGCACGGACTGCGGCGTCTGGGACGACGCGGCCGAGTCGAGGTAGACGAGACGACGCCCGTGGACCTCCCGAGCCAGTGTCGGGAAGTCCTTCCGGATCGTCGCGATGTCCATCATCAGGCGGTGGCCGTGAACTGCTCGTACCCGGCGTTCTCGAGCTCGTCGGCGAGCTCCGGGCCGCCCGAGGTGACGATGCGACCGTCGAACATGACGTGCACCTCGTCGGGGCGGATGTAGCGCAGGATGCGCGTGTAGTGGGTGATGATCAGGGTGCCGAGGTCGGGGCCCGAGAGGCGGTTGACGCCCTCGGACACGATCTTGAGCGCGTCGACGTCGAGGCCGGAGTCGGTCTCGTCGAGCACGGCCAGCTCGG
>JBFJMP010000473.1:0-2339 GCA_041633895.1 Nitriliruptoraceae bacterium | reverse complement strand
CGCTCTTGCGCTGCTTGCGCTTGCCCTGGCGCGACTTGCGCGCCTGGTCCTCGGAAACGAGTCCCGCCTTGAGGAGCTGATCCTGCAGGGAGTTGGCCATGAGTACGTCGCGCGGTGGTCCCGGCCGCCCATCGTAGAAGCTCGACGCGGCGGGTCAAGCGCGGCGGCGCGCCGTTCGGCCAGCGGCGCGTCGTACTCGTACATCCACTGGCCGACCCACGAGAACAGCAGCGACTGCGCGAACGGCGACGCGTGGTCGGTGTCGACGGCCACCATCCGGACCTTGCGGGACCGCAGGTCGGTCAGCAGGGCGCGCAGGGCCGGCACGTCGAACACGTCGCGCAGGATCTCGCGAGTGGTCTCGAGCAGGATGGGGAAGGTCGGGTGGTGGCTGGCGACCTGCAGCAGGTTCGCCGCGCGCTGGCGCTGCTGCCACAGGGCGGTGCGCTGGCCGGGGCGGCGCTTGGGCAGCAGCAGCGCCCGCCCGGCGGCCTCGCGGAAGGTGGTCGTGAACAGGGCGGTGCCGGACACCTGGGCGGTGACCAGCGCCTCGACCTCGTCGGGGTCGGGGACGAAGGCGTCGAGGTCGAGGGCGTCGTGGGACTCCTGCAGTCGCAGGACGATCCCGTCGTCGGTCCACATCACCTCGGGGTCGGCGCCCGCATGGCGCAGGTTGGCCTCCAGCGCCATCGCCCACGGCGCGTGGACCTGCGCCCCGAACGGGGACAGCAGGCACACCCGCCAGTCGCCGAGTTCGTCGCGGAAGCGTTCGACCACGATCGTGCGGTCGTCGGGGACCGCCCCGGTGGCCGCCGCCTGCTCGTCGAGGAAGGACAACAGGTTGTCGGCGGCCCAGTCGTCGAGGTCGTGGTCGTCCAGCAGACGCTGTCGCGCCTCCGCCGGGTCCTGCCCGCGCAGGTCACGGACGAAGCGCCCCATGGCTGCGCCCAGCTCGTAGGGCCGGCCCGGTCCGTCGCCGTGCCAGAACGGCATCTTCCCCGGCACGCCGGGAGCGGGCGTGACCACGACGCGGTCGAACGTGATGTCCTCGATCCGCCACGTCGTGGCACCGAGCAGGAACGTCTCGCCCGTGCGTGACTCGTGGACCATCTCCTCGTCGAGTTCGCCGACGCGCGTCCCGTCCGGGAGGAAGACCCCGAACAGCCCGCGGTCCGGGATCGTCCCGGGGTTCGTCACCGCCAGGCGCTGCGCCCCGGGCCGTCCCTGGATCGTGCCGCCGATCCGGTCCCAGGTGATCCGCGGACGCAGCTCCGAGAACTCGTCGGACGGGTAGCGGCCCGCGAGCAGGTCGAGGGTGGCGTGGAGCACGTCGTCGCCGAGGTCCGCATACGGGGCGGCACGGCGGATCGTGGCGGCGAGGTCGGTCACGGACACCTCGTCCATGGCCGCGATCGCGACGATCTGCTGGCACAGGACGTCGACCGGCAGGCGCGGGTAGCGGGTGGACTCGATGTCGCCGTCGCGCATCCGGCGGACCACGACGGCGGTCTCGAGGAGGTCGCCGCGGAACTTCGGGAACAGCTTGCCGCGTGAGGGCTCGCCGACCTGGTGGCCGGCACGACCGATCCGCTGCAGTCCGCGGGAGACCGCGCCGGGGGAGGACACCTGCACGACGAGGTCGACCGCACCCATGTCGATGCCGAGTTCGAGGCTGGAGGTCGCGACCAGGCCCCGCACGCGGCCGCCCTTCAACGCGTCCTCGATGAACAGGCGCCGTTCCCGCGACAGCGAGCCGTGGTGGGCCATCACCAGTTCCTCGACCGGTTCGAGCAGCACCGCCGCGACCTCGGTGGGCAGGTCGTCGACGTCGGCGTCCCACGCGTCGGGGTCGTGGCCCAGCTCGCGGAGGCGTTCGGCGCGGACACGCCCCGCGTGGATCTCGTTGATCCGGGCGGCGAGCCGTTCCGACAGCCGGCGGGCGTTGACGAAGATGATCGTCGACTGGTGCTCGAGCACGAGGTCCAGCAGGCGCGGATGGATCGCGGGCCAGATCGAGCTGCGCTGGGGGGCGGTCGCCGCCGGCCCGGAGAACACGTCGGCCTCCTCGACCACCTCGCCGAGGCGGCCCATGTCCTCGACCGGGACCACCACCTCGAGGTCCAACGGCTTGCGCACCCCGGCGTCGACGATGGTCACGTCACGGGGGCGCAGGGTCCCGTCGTCGCCGGGCTCCTGGCCGCCGAGGAACCGGGCGATCTCGTCGAGGGGGCGTTGGGTGGCGGACAGCGCGATGCGCTGCGGGGCGCGGACGTCCTCGTCGCGTTCGACCGCGCCCCGGCGGACCTCGTCCTCGAGGCGCTCCAGTGACAGGGCGAGGT
>JBFJMP010000472.1:0-2343 GCA_041633895.1 Nitriliruptoraceae bacterium | reverse complement strand
CCGACGATGGTCCGCGCACGCATCGTGGAGGGCGCCGACGAACGTGCCGCGCGGGCACTGCGGCACGGCGCGACAGGCCTGACCGTGGGTGTGCTGCTGCTGTTCGCGACGGGGATCGGGGCACCGTGGGCGACGCCCCTCCGCCTGGCCGCCGCAGCGGCCCTCGGCGTCTACGCGCGTGGCGCGACCGTGGCGTGCCTGCCGATCGTCACCGCTGCACGTGGGGCGAAGCCGTCGGTCACGCGTTGGCCCGTCATCGCGCTGGGACTGTGGTTCCCGGTCGTCGCGTGGGCCGACGTGGCCGTCGTGGCCGTCGGACGGTGGCGCCTGCTGGACGCCGTCGGCCTCGCCATGTTCCTCGGCGTGCTCACCCAGACGATCACCGCCGTCCTCGCGTACCTCGCACCGATGCTGCGGCATCGCGAGTTCGGCCACCGTGAACGCTTGCTCGCCCGACTCGGTCGTGGCGCCGGCATCCGCGCCGTCGCCTGGAACGCCGGAACGCTCATGGTCGTCCTCGCCGCCCTGGTTCGCGGCGACGTCGGCGCGGCACTCGCGCGCGGGGGTTGGGCCACGATCGCCGCGTGCGCGCTCTGGCTCCTGGCTGTGGCCGCGTCGCCGGCTTCGGCACCCGCAGAGGGCACGCCGGCCTGACACCAACAGGCATGGATGTTGGCGATAGAAGGTACGCTGCGCGACATCCACGACCGCAGGATCCGCCGATGCCCGAAGACGATCGCTCGCCGGCGAGCGACCCGCTCGACGTGGTCAGCGCCCTGGGTGAGCCGAACCGGCGAGCCCTGTACGACTACGTCGTCGAGCGCGGCGACTGGGTCGGCCGCGACGAGGCCGCCGAGGCACTCGACCTCAAGCGCGGCATCGCTGCACACCACCTCGACCGACTCGCGGACGAGGGGTTGCTGGACGTCGAGCGGCGTCGTCTGACGGGGCGCACCGGCCCTGGCGCCGGCCGTCCTGCCAAGCTGTACCGACGCGCCGAGCAGGACTTCGCGGTCACGCTCCCGCCACGCGACTACGAGTTGGCTGGCGCGATGCTCGCCGAGGCGGTCGAGGCGTCACAGCGCACGGGCCGCGACATCGACCGGTGCCTCGATGACACCGCGCGCGCCCGCGGACGGCGCCTCGGCGAGGCGATGAGGAGCCGGATGGGGCGCCGCCGTTCGACGAACGCCGCGCTGGCCAGTGCGCTCGACGTCCTCCGCGAGCAGGGCTTCGAACCCGACACGACCGCGGACGGCACGGTCGTGCTGCGCAACTGCCCGTTCCATGTCCTGGCCCGAACCCACACCGACCTGATCTGCGGGATGAACCACTGCCTGGTCACCGCCGCGATCGAGGAACTGGGCGCGACGGGCCTCGACGCGCGACTCGAGCCCGACCCGGACCTGTGCTGCGTGCGCATCCACACGACCTGACCCTGGTCAGGCCTTCTTCAGGAACTTGGCCTTCAGCATCATCGACTGACCACCCACCTTCGCGTCCACGTCGTGGTCACCCTCGACGAGTCGGATGCCCGTGATCTTGGTCCCGACCTTGATGTCCGAGGATCCGCCCTTGACCTTGAGGTCCTTCACGACCGTCACGGCGTCACCGTCCTGCAGCAGGGTCCCGTTGGCGTCGCGGACCTCCAGCACCGGCTCCGTGGCCGACATGTCGGTGGACCACTCGTGCCCGCACGTGGCGCACTCGTGGCCGTCCGCGGACTCCAGCAGGTCGGTCATCGAACAGATCGGGCAGGCACTGGTGTCGGTCATCGAGGTCGCCTCGGTCGTCGTGTGCGTGGCCGTGACGGCGCCTCAGCGGATGGCGGCCAGGATGGTCGGGTCGAGTTCGGTGAACGCCTCGAGGTAGGCGATGCGCTCGGCCTTGAGTTGGGCCACGAGGGCGTCGTATTCGTCCACGCGCCCCTGCCGCTCGTAGAGGCGTCGGGGCTGGAGGAGCTCGAGGTCGTCGAAGCCGTTGATGCCGGTGGCAACGTGATACCCGAAGTCGGGGTCACGTTCCCATTCGATCGTCCCTTCGGCGATGCCCTGCACGATGGCCGACGAGTGCGGGATGCGGACCTTCTTGGAACGCTCGTCATCCTCGCCCCCGCCCACGCGCCCCGTGCTGAGCACGTACACCTCGAGGTCCGGCAGCGTGTCGAGCAGCTCCAGCATGCGGTTGCCCTGGAGGGCGTCGTCGGCGAAGAAGAACGGGTTGGTCCCCGGCACGCGCAGGCTCTTGCCCGCCTCGGCCGCACCGCCCGCCGAGGTGCCCTTGGTCTCGCCGAGCATGAAGTAGGCGGCCGCCTGGTCGCGGTCGAGCCTGGCCACGGCGGGG
>JBFJMP010000471.1:0-2352 GCA_041633895.1 Nitriliruptoraceae bacterium | reverse complement strand
CCCTCGGTGTCACCACGGCCGCCCAGTTGACGCGCACCGTCGCGGGCATCCCGTCGACCAGGGTCTGCAGCACGGCGTCGGCGTCCGCGCGGACCAGTGCCTCGACCAACTCGAGGGGCCCGTCGAACATCGGGCGCTGCTGCACGGGGCGGAACACCTCGACGTGGACGTCGGGAAGGTCGGCAAGACCGGCCTTCACGGCCGCAACCGCATCGCCCGACAGGTCGAGGAGGATTTGGTCGACGGCGGTGTCCCCGTCGACGTCGACGGCCTCGAAGCTGACGATGTTGGCCCCGGCGTGCCCGAGCGCCTGCGCCACCGTGCCCAGCGCCCCCGGGTGGTCCGGCAACGTCAGGCGGAGTTCGTACCGTGGCATCCGGGGCACCTCACTTCATCGGGCCTGCTGGCGAACGTACCCAGCGCGCATCGGACTCCGCACCAGGGAAGATCGTGGGTCCCCCGGTCGTTTGCGTACGTGACCGACACGGGACACCACGATGCCTGACGTGACCCTGCTCCACTTCGACGGCTGCCCCTCGTGGAAGACCGCGCTCGCGCACCTGCAGGCACTCGCGGACGAACACGACCTCACCATCACGATCGAGAAGGTCGAGACGCCGGAGGCCGCAGAGCGCTGGTCGTTCCGCGGTTCGCCGACCATCCTCGTCGACGGTCGCGACGTGTTCGCGACGGGCGATGAACCCGTCGGTCTCTCGTGCCGGATCTACCAGACCCCGGACGGACCCGCCGGCTCGCCGACGCGGGAACAGGTCCGCGCCGTGGTCGCCTGACATGACCACCGACAGCAACCCGATCCGCGCCCTCGTCCGACGGGCCGACGACCTGGTCAAGGCCGCCCCCAACCGCGCCGACGCCACGCAGGCCTGGGATCGCGCCGCGAGCCTGCTGGACGAAGCCGAGCGGCGACTCCAGGACCTGCCACCCGGCGAGGAGCGTGACGGGCTCGTCGTCATGATCGGACTTCGCCGCGACGACATCAACCGACTGGTCCGGCTCGCGGCCGACCCCAGACGATCCACCCTCGACGAACCGGTCGCACCCGACCCCATGCCCCAACCCGGGCACGAGACCCTCGGGCGCACCCGCGAACGACTGGCCGAGCGGACCCCACCGAACCAACGACTCGTGACGTCGTGGCCGGTGCTGCACGTGGGCACGCCGCCTCGGGTCGACCTCGACACGTGGCGCCTCCCGCTGACGGGACTCGTCGAGTCGGCCACGCGCCTCACCTGGTCCGACCTGCGGGCACTCCCCGCGACGACCCTGACCAGCGACTTCCACTGCGTGACCGGCTGGTCCCGGCTGGACAACCGGTGGGAGGGCGTGCGGTTCCGGGACGTCGCGGCCGTCGCCGGCGTGCGGCCGCAGGCGACACATGCGCTCGTGTTCGGGGCCAACGCCTACAGCGTGAACCTCGACCTCGACACACTGATGGGCGACGAGGTGCTGTTCGCGTGGTCACACGACGGCGCCGAACTCGAGTCCGTCCACGGCGGGCCACTGCGCCTCGTCGTGCCCTCCCGCTACGCATGGAAGTCGGTCAAGTGGGTCGAGTCCGTGAAGTTCCTGGACCGGGATGTCGCCGGCTACTGGGAGATGCGCGGCTACCACAACGTGGCTGACCCGTGGTTGGAGCAGCGCTACGGGTGACCGTCCGGCCCGGCGGGGCCACCGCTGATGTCGCGGCGGGGACGCGGGCCGACCGGCACCTCGCAGCGGGTCATCCGGCCCTGCCCGTGCCGTGCGCGGCTCTCTACCGTCGATCACAGCGCCCCGGCCGTCGCACCGGGCGGCCTGCACGGGGCGCAGGCCGGCCGGAGGCTGCTCGATGACCTGGATCTGCGTTGACGGAAACGAGGCGGCTGCGCGCGTCGCCTACCTGTGCTCCGAGGCGATCGGCCTGTACCCGATCACTCCGGCGTCACCCATGGGCGAACTCGCCGACGTCTGGGCAGCCGGCGAACGCCCCAACCTGTGGGGCGACGTCCCGCGCATCGTCGAGATGCAGAGCGAGGCCGGTGCCGCCGGGGCCCTGCACGGCATGGTCCAGGGCGGGGCGCTCGGCACGACGTTCACCGCGTCGCAGGGCCTGCTGCTCATGCTCCCGAACATGTTCAAGATCGCGGGCGAGCTGACCCCGACGGTCATCCACGTCGCCGCGCGGTCGGTGGCGACCCACGCCCTGTCCATCTTCGGCGACCACAGCGACGTGATGGCGGCCCGGTCGACCGGCTTCGCGATGCTGGCGTCGGCGTCCCCGCAGGAGGCCCAGGACCTCGCGGCGGTCGCGCACGCAGCGACGCTCGCCTCGCGCGTGCCGTTCCTGCACTT
>JBFJMP010000470.1:0-2353 GCA_041633895.1 Nitriliruptoraceae bacterium | reverse complement strand
GTGACGACCACCCTCATCGCACGCGCCGGGACGACCGTCCGGGACCTGCACAAGGTGGTCACGAAGGACCGGCACGTGATGTTCGACGTGCTCGGCGGGGCGGACCTCGTGGTCGTCGGGTTCGGCGGCTT
The DNA here is from genome assembly GCA_041633895.1 of Nitriliruptoraceae bacterium. Lineage (GTDB taxonomy): Bacteria > Actinomycetota > Nitriliruptoria > Nitriliruptorales > Nitriliruptoraceae > JBFJMP01. The sequence goes on along the minus strand of JBFJMP010000470.1, from coordinate 2,222 downwards.
CGACCACGCCCCGGGCGGTGTCCCGCCGGCCGTCGACGCCGTGGTGCCGTTCCTGCGCCCGGCCGGCGTCCGGCGCCGCGTCCGCAAGGCCCTGCACGCGGCGTACCCGTGGATCGTTCGGGGCACCGGGTATCGCATGACCCGCACCCACGCGGGCACCTTCGACCGGCTCTACGACGACCTCTTCCTCCACGTGCGCGGCCTGACGCGCGGGGCGCCGGGGGTGGCACTCGGTCCGACCTCGCACCACGGCGCCTACTACGCGTGGAAGCACCCGCGGCATGCGACACGCGAGGCCGAACAGCTCGCCATCGCGGCCCGTCACGGCTACGCCACCGAACCGGTGTGGGAACACGTGCTGCCCCATCGCGACGACCTCAACCCGGACGGCATCCACTGGCCCACGCCCGTCCACGCCGAGGTCGGCCGTCGCGTGGCCGCTGCGTTCCTGCGCCAGCTCCGTGGCGACGACCCGATCCCGGGCATCCCCGGCGCGTGACGAGCCGGCCCCCTAGCGTGCAGGGCCCCCTTCTCTCCCCAAGGATGTCCCCGTGCCCCGCTTCAAGGTCGGTGTCCAGCTCCACCCGCAGGCGACGACGATGGACTCGTTGCGCGCAGCCGCCCGCGAGTTCGACGCCATGGGCGTCGACTCCATCTGGACGTGGGACCACTTCTACCCGCTGTACGGGGACGAGGACGCGGCCCACTTCGAGGGCTGGACGACGCTGACCGCGATCGCCTGCGACACCACGAACGCAATGGTCGGCCACCTCGTGGCGTGCTCCGGGTACCGCAACCCCGACCTGCACGCGGACATGGCGCGCACGCTCGACCACATCAGCAACGGGCGGGCCTACTTCGGCCTCGGCGCGGGCTGGTTCGAACGCGACTACGCCGAGTACGGCTACGAGTTCGGCACCGCGGGGGACCGACTGCGTGAGTTCGAGGTGGCGCTGGGCCGCATCCGCGCTCGCCTCGATGCCCTGACGCCCGGCCCCGTCGGCGACCTCCCGTTGCTGATCGGCGGTTCGGGCCCGAAGGTCACCCTGCGCCTCGTGGCCACCTACGCCGATGCCTGGAACACCTTCGGACCACCGGCGCACTTCGCCGAGAAGTCGGCGATCCTCGACCAGTGGTGCGACGAGCTCGGCCGGGACCCGGCGACGATCGAGCGCACGGTCGCGATCAACCCGGGCGACCTCGGCACCGTCGACGACCTGCTCGAGGCCGGCGCCAGCCACGTCATCATGATGCTCGGCGACCCCTTCGACGCCACCTCCGTCGAACGGCTCCTCGAGATGGCCCAGAACTGACGACGACAGACTGACGGTCCCGGCGCGACGGCGGGCGCGTCAGGAGCGGCGGGGCGTCAGGCGAGGCGCTCCCCGGCCTCGACCGCCAGCGGCAGCGTGTTCGACGGTGGTGCCAGTGGGCACGACCACCGTGGGTCGTGCGTGCACGACGGGTGGTAGGCGAAGTTGAAGTCCAGCACCAGTCGCCCGTCGGCACCGCCGAGGTCTGCGGACTTCGCCCCGTCCAGCAGGTAGCGACCGCCGCCGTAGGTGGAGTCCCCGCTCGTGGCGTCGCGGAACGGCAGGAACAGCCCGCCTCCGTACTGGTCGAGCCAGTACACGGTCAGGTCGGCCGTCTCGCCGTCGCGGGTGATCGTCACCCGCCCCAGCGCACGCGCCGGTGTCGCCCCGTCCGCCGAGTGGGCGATCCCGACCGGCGGTTCCTCACCGTCCACCGGCTGGACCGTGACCTCCATCCGCCACGTCGGGTCGTACGGGAACGCGCGCAGACCGGGCCACGCGACCCGGTCGGGCTCGGCAATCGGCGACGACGGGTGGGACGAGAACAGGAGGTTGCGCACGGCCAGCCAGTGCGCCCGTGCGGCCTCGGGATCGTGGTGGGCGCGCACCTGCGCGTAGAGGGCGGCCACGTCGCGCCGGTACTCGGCGAGGTCGAGCACCTCGGTCAGGTCCATGGTCGCCCTCCGGGTCCGGAGCCGAGGCTAGGTGCTCGGGAACGTCCTGCACCAGAGTCCTTCAGCAGAGTCCTGCACCAGAGTCCTGCACCAGAGTCCTGCACCAAAGTCCTTGAGTGGGATGGAGGACGGTCGACGGGGAGGATGCTGGTCGGCGGACTGTGGCGGTCGCGGCCAGTGCGGTCCCTTCAGCGCCCGCCCCAGGCGGAGGTTCCCCTCCCCGTCCGGGGCGGGC
>JBFJMP010000469.1:0-2355 GCA_041633895.1 Nitriliruptoraceae bacterium | reverse complement strand
GTGCCGAAGACCCGGCGGACGGTGCACGAACAGGCGTCAGCAGCCGCCGCTTCGACGCCCGGGCTGATCGCCCCCTCACCGCCGAGCAGGATCACGAGTTCGGGCGACAGGTCACCCAACGCCGTCGCCGCCGAGGGCGCCAGGGACGACGGTCGGGTCGTCAGCAGCGGTGCCCCGAACTGAGCCGCGACGGGGCCGGCGGCCAAGGCGTCGGCCGCGACGTCGGAGCGGGCGAGGAACACCACGTTCGGTACGTCCCCACCGATCGCGCCGATTGCCGGCGCGAGTCCGGACACTGCCAACGCACCGGCAGCGATGCCCGTCCCCAGTGCCACACCAACACGGCTCTTCATGAGCGACCCTTTTCGTTCGGGACCCGCGACCATAGGGCGCCACCCCAACGGATACGACGAGGTCCCGCGGCCGTGTCGCACGCCGGCTCGTTGGCACCAGCCCACGGTTGTGCGACGCTGGGCCGGACGTGGGGGTCGCGATGGGTTTCGTGCGCGTGCACTACGACGACGACGGGAACGCCGTGCCGGGCTGGCCCATGGCGACCGTGCGGCTCGAGCACCTCGAGCCGAGCAACGACGGTCCGTTCGCCAAGGTGACGTGGCGCATGCTGGAGGACCTCGGCTACGAACTCCCCGACGACGTCGACGGGTCCGAGCGCTTCATCGTGGCGCCAGCCCACGAGGTGGGCCAGTCCACCGACCTCGCGTCGGTGCCGCCGTGGCTGTGGGGCGTGATCGCGTCGTTCGGTCGACACACCCTGGCCGCGCTGCTCCACGACCACCTCTGCGAGCAGGCACGAACCGCGGCTCCTGCCGACGCCGGCCCGATGCGCCGCGAGGCCGATCGGCTGTTCCGGGTGACCATGTTCGACCTGGACGTCCCGGCCCCCCGCGCGTGGGTCATGTGGGCCGCGGTGCGGCTGTTCGGCGAGAAGGACCAACCGGGGTGGCTGGCGACGGTGCCGGCTGCCGTCGTGCTCGTGGCGAGCCTTGCGGTGAGCACGGGACTCGTCGCGCTGGCCGCCGGGAGCTCGGTGGGAGGCCGCCTCGCCGTGGTCAGCCTGCTCGCGACGCTTGCCGGAGCGGCCGTGGCCGGAACACGCGGTCGTCGGGACCTCGTCGGGGCGACCCTGATCGGTGGCATCGCCGGGCCGCTGGTCGCGCCAGCGCTGCTGGTGTCGCTGGCCACCGCCCTCGTCGTCGACGGACCCGTGCTCGTGGGGTGGGCGCTGCGAAAGCTCGCCTCACGCGTGCCACGTTCCCCGGTCCAGGACCCGGGAGCGCCGCCCAGGATCGGCCCGATGCGGGTGGTCTGACCGCTGTGCTCAGCAGGTCCGCCCGTCACCCTCCTCGAGCGCCCCGGCAGTCGCGTCGCCGAAGGTGGTGCCGACGAGGACGAGGTCGATCGATGGCGTCGTGCACGTCTCGAGGAGTCGGCTCGTCGCCTGGGGCTGGTCGAGCGTCCTCCCGGTCGCCAGGAGCATCGGCGCGTCGGCGTCCGCCGCGAGGCCTGCCGCCGCCAGGCCGTCGCGCCAGCCGTCACGGGCCCACCCGTCGATGACGACGAAGTCCCGGTCGGTGCCGTCCGCGACGCCCCAGAGGTGTTCCGTGATCGCGGCCGCCGTCGACGAGCGGTCGGCACCCCAGACCCGGACACCCCTCGGCGCCGCATCCAGCACGGCGGGCGACAGGGCCGCTTCCCCACCGAGGACGAAGGTCGCAGTCGGGTCGTCGGACGCGAGCCATGCCGCCACCGAGGCCGGCAACTCCCGCGACGGTGACACGAGCACCGGGACGGCCGCGTTCGTCGCCCAGGCGCCACCGGTGACCGAGTCGACCCAGCCGGCCGGGCCGTCGGGGTCCGCCGACGTGCCCCAGGCACGGGCGATCGCCACCATGCCGGTGTCGCCGTAGAGGCGACGGACTTCGTCGGCGATGACGAGCGCGGTCTCGATCCGGTCCTGTCCCGCGAGCCGAACGACCTCGAAGCCCGCGTCCGACACGGCGTCCGTGACCTGCGTGCTCAGTGCGCCCTCACCGCCCAGCGCATAGACCGTGGCTCCGGGCGCCAACACACGCTGGAGTTCGAGCCGCACCGACGTCGACAGTGCGTCCGTCGGGGTGAAGAGCAGGGGTCCGTCCGCGCTGAGCGGCGACCCGGCGAGGGAGTCCGGGAAGCGATCGTCACGGGCGAGCACCGCATGCGTGGCCTGTCCGTCGCCGAACCGGGCCGTGCTGACGTCGACCGCGGAGTCGGTCATGGCACCCAGGCGCCGGAGCGTGGCGTGGTCGCCATCGAAGCCGCCGGCGACGACGTCGTCCAACACGACCTCGTCGAGCG
>JBFJMP010000468.1:0-2357 GCA_041633895.1 Nitriliruptoraceae bacterium | reverse complement strand
GCCTTGCCCTCGCCGCCCTGACCGCCCTCACCGGCGTAGCCGGAGAGCAGCTGGATGACCTGCTGGCGCACGCGGTTGAGGTCGGCGCCCAGCTTCTGGAGGACCTGTGCGGCGACGCCCTCACCCTCACGGATGAGGCCGAGGAGGATGTGCTCGGTGCCGATGTAGTTGTGGCCGAGCTGCAGCGCCTCGCGCAGGGACAGCTCGAGCACCTTCTTGGCACGCGGCGTGAAGGGGATGTGGCCGGCCGGGGCGGTCTGGCCCTTGCCGATGATGTCCTGCACCTGGTCGCGGACGGCCTGGAGCGAGATGTTCATCGACTCGAGGGCCTTGGCGGCGACGCCCTCACCCTCGTGGATCAGGCCGAGCAGGATGTGCTCGGTCCCGATGTAGTTGTGGTTGAGCATCCTTGCCTCTTCCTGGGCAAGGACGACGACCCGGCGGGCTCGGTCTGTGAACCGCTCGAACATGCTGGTACTCCCGCGTCGGGTCTCGGACGACAACAGTAGAACGGTCGTCAACCTCGGACGCATCGTAAGGGTGTGAACCGTTCCATCCGGTGTTCGTACCAGAGCACGAACCGGACGGAGCAGGTGCATGGTGCAACGGGACCGTAGACCCCCGTGTTCCGGCTGTCCCGTGGCCTGCGCCCCACCCGCGCAGGTCATGTGCACGCTGCGGGAGCACCGGTCGGCGCTGGGCGCGCACCCACCGCGGCTGCCGAAACGGCGTCGGCCACCTCCCGTAGGCTCTCAGTCACCGTCTGTCACAGCTGTTCTGGGAGTGGATTCGTGTCCCGTCGCGCCGCCGCCGTCCTCGCCACCACCGTGCTCCTCGCCGCGACGATGACCGCTGCGTCCGCCAATCCGGGTGGACCGGACCAGGTGCTCGAGCATCCGGCACGCGGCGAGGCCGCGATCGAGGCCCTCGGGGATCGCCTCCCCGCCGTGGCCGCCGACAACGGCATGTCCCCGGGCGAGTTCCGACAGGCGCTGCGCGCGGACGGTGACCGCTGGGTCGGGCGCTCCGGGCGCGTCATGTACGTCGACGAGGGCCTGCACCTCGAGGCCGACGAGCAGGCAGCGGCAGCGGCGACGACCCAGGCCGCCCCGTTCGCCTACGACCAGACGTTCCTGCTCCACTCGAACCCCGGCGCCAACCGCGTCATCTACCTGGACTTCGACGGCCATGTCGTGTCCGGAACGGCGTGGAACGGCGGCGGCGCCCCGAGCACGATCGTCGCCCGGGCGTTCGACACCGACAACGACCCGTCGACCTTCACGAACGCCGAGATGGACGTCGTGCAGGACGTGTGGCGCCGGGTCGCCGAGGACTACGCGCCCTTCGACGTCGACGTCACCACCGAGGACCCCGGCATCGACGCCATCCGGCGCTCCGGTTCCGGTGACCAGCAGTTCGGGACCCGCCTCGTCGTCAGCGACGACAACATGAACACGGTCTGCGGCGGCGGCTGTGGCGGCGTCGCGTACGTCGGCACCTACGACCTGACGTCGAACCACGACTACTACCAGCCGGCGTGGGTGTTCACCGAGGGTGTCGGTCACGGCTCGAAGAACATCGCCGAGGCCGCGTCGCACGAGGTCGGGCACAACCTGGGCCTCAGCCACGACGGCACGGCGACCACCGGCTACTACCAGGGCCACAACGGCTGGGCCCCGATCATGGGCGTCGGCTACTACGAGCCGATCACCCAGTTCAGCCGCGGCGAGTACAGCGGCGCCAACCAGACGCAGGACGACTTCGCCGTCATCCAGTCGAACGGCGCGCCCCTGCACGCCGACGACCACGGCGACACGGTCGGTGCGGCCACGACGCTCACCGGCACGACGCTGAGCGCCACGGGCACGATCTCGACGCGCACCGACGTCGACGTCTTCGCGTTCACCGCGGGTGCAGGACCCGCGACGATCACCGTGGACCCGGCTGTCCTCAGCCCGAACCTCGACGTGGCCATCACCTTGCGCAACGCGGTCGGCGCGGTCGTCGCGCAGGCGGACCCCACCTCGGCAAGGGTCAACGGCGACGTCGCCTCCGGCATGGGCGCGACCATCAGCACGACCCTCGCCGCCGGTGTCCACACCCTCCACGTCGACGGCGTGGGCCGGGGGACGGCGTCCAACGGCTACACCGACTACGGCAGCCTCGGCGACTACCGCGTGTCCGGGACCGTGTCCGACGGCGGTGGCGGTGGTGGGGACGCCGCACCGACGGCCGTGGCGACGGCGGACGTGACCTCGGGTCCCGCTCCCCTGACCGTGAACTTCGACGGCTCCGGCTCGAGTGACGCCGAGGGTCCGGTGACCCACGCCTGGGACTTCGGTGACGGCGCGACGTCG
>JBFJMP010000467.1:0-2371 GCA_041633895.1 Nitriliruptoraceae bacterium | reverse complement strand
TGGCGTCGAGGTCGCCCGTGCCGTGCAGGATCGCGTCGAGGTCGTCGCAGTCGCGTCGGTGTCGTCGTGCGAGCAGGTAGGTCAGCATGGCCGCCTCCACCGTGGCACGCATCCGGTGGAGCTGGACGCTGGCCGCGTTCGGCGTCACGCCGAGCACGTCGGCGATCTCGGATGCTCCGAGGTCGCGCCGCACGTTCAGGTCGAGGAGCGTGTAGGTGCGGGCGTCCAGGCTGGCCGCGACGTCCCAGACCAGGGCCGCGACCTCCTCGGCCTCGGCCTGACGGCCGGGGTCGGCGAGGCGATCCGGGTCGACGACGGTCAGCGTGTGCTCGTCGTCGGTGGGACGGGTCCGGTTGCCGGCCGACAACCCGTCGAGGGCACGTCGGTGGGCGATCTGGAACAACCACGACCGGAACCGCTCCGGATCACGGAGCTGTCCGAGGCGCTCCAGGGCCGTGATGAACACGTCCTGGGTCACGTCGGCGGCATCAGCCCGGGAACGGGTCAGGCGCAGCACGAAGTCATGGATCGGCGTCGCGTGGCGCTCGTAGAGCGCCCCGTACGCCGCGCGGTCGCCCGCACGCGCCGCGAGGACCAGGTCCCCGTCCGACTGCCCCACCAGCGTGCTCACATCCGGATCGCTTCCGTTCCGACGACGGTGCCCCGATCATGCCGGACCACCCGCAGGAGTCGCGGCGCGACTCCACGGGTCGGACGTTCCCGGCACCGATCCCTTACCGGCTGCGCGCAGGTTGCGCGAGCGACCACCGCAGCGCACACCGCTCCGACCGATCTCAACGTCGGTGGTCGGGGTCAGCGGTCGGGGTCAGCGGTCGGGGTCGGCGGTCAAGGTCAGCGGTCAAGTCAGTGGTCGATCGACAGGTCCGTCTGCAGGCCCCTGGCGATGACCCCGACGATGCGTTCGAGGTCGTCGATCGAGGCGAAGTCGACCTTCAGCGTGCCCTTGCGGGCGCCCATCGAGATCCGTACGCGGGCCCCGAGGGCGTCCGAGAGGTCGTCCTGGAGGTCGAGCAGGCCGGGCGCCGTGAGCCGACCTCGCGACGACGACCCACCAGACCCGCCGGAACCACCCACAGAACCGCCGGAGCCGGACGAGGCTGCGCTCGGCTCCTCGTCGAGGTAGCGCAACCGCACGGTCTCCTCGGTGGCGCGGACGGACATGCCCTCCGCGACGATGCGGTCCGCGAGCTGCTCCTGTGCGGCCCGGTCGGAGAGCGCGAGCACGGCCTTCGCGTGGCCTGCGGACAGCACGCCGGCCGCGACCTTGCGTTGGATCGACGGGGGCAACGTCAGCAGGCGGATCGCGTTCGAGATCGTCGGTCGGGACTTCCCGAGGCGTGTGGCCAGCTCCTCGTGGGTCGCGTCGAAGTCCTCGAGGAGTTGCTGGTAGGCGGCGCCCTCCTCCAGCGGGTTCAGCTGCACCCGATGGATGTTCTCGATCAGGGCTTCCTTGAGCAGGTCGTCGTCGCCGGTGTCGCGCACGAGCGCCGGCACCTTCGTGAGCCCGGCGATCCGACTGGCCCGCAGACGGCGTTCACCCGCCACGAGCTCGTACTGATCGCCACCGAGGGGGCGGACCACAATCGGTTGCAGCAGGCCGACGTCACGGATGGACGCGGCCAGGCCCTCGAGTTCCTCCTCGTCGAAGACCCCACGGGGCTGACGGGGGTTCGGCGTGACCGCGCTGAGGGGCAGTTCACGCAGGACGACACCGTCCTCCTCGGGAGTCGGGATCAGCGCTGACAGTCCACGGCCGAGTCCGGCCCGCTTGGTCATGTCCGCCACGATGGTGTCTCCCGCTCGTCGGTCTGGGTGCTGGCCGCTGGATCCGGCTCCAGCTGGGGCGCTGGCTGAGGCGCAGGCTGGGGCGCGTCGGCGTCCCCCGCTGGGACCTCGGGCGTCTGGATCGGCCCCTCAGAATCGCCTGTGCTGGCCGTTGGTGGCTCGGGTGGTGCCCCGGAGTCCTCCGGGTCGGTCGCGGCATCCTGGGCGATGCTGGACGCCGTCGTGGGGGCCGTCTCGGGCCCCAGCAGGCGATCGAGCGCCGAGACGGGCTCACCGGACGTGAGTCCCACGCGGCGCGCCACCTCCTCGGCAAGCCGTCGGTACGCCGTCGACCCGCGACTGCTCGGGTCGAACTCGGTGATGGGTTGGCCGTAACTCGGGGCCTCGGACAGGCGCACGGTCCGTGGGATGACGGTCTGGTACGCGAGGTCACCGAAGTAGGTGCGCACCTCGTCGACGACCTGCTGCGACAGGTTCGTCCGCCCGTCGAACATCGTCATCAGCACCCCACCGAGCGCGAGGTCCGTGTTCAGGTTCGAGCGCACCATCTCGACGGTGCGCATCA
>JBFJMP010000466.1:0-2372 GCA_041633895.1 Nitriliruptoraceae bacterium | reverse complement strand
GGCGATCGCCGTCGCGCGCGCCGCGCAGGCGCTCGCCCCCGACGTCGAGCCCGTCTTCGTCGGCACGCCGGACCGACTCGAGGACCGCCTGGTCCCGGCCGCTGGCTACCGCCTGCACCACATCGATGCCCTGCCCCTGCCGCGACGTCTGTCGCCGGCGCTGCTGAAGGTCCCGCGTGGGCTGCGGAGGGCCGTCGAGCAGTGCGAGCGGATCATCGCCGAGGAGCAGGCCGTCGCGGCGGTCACGTTCGGTGGCTACGTCAGTTTCCCCGTGTCGTGGGCCTGCCACCGCGCCGGCATCCCGTTGGTGCTGCACGAGCAGAACGCCGTGCCCGGCATCGCGAACCGGTTCTCCGGCCGCTGGGCTCGACACATCGCCGTCAGCTTCCCGGGTTCTGCGGAGCGCTTCTCGCAGCCCGAGAAGGTGGTCATCACGGGCAACCCCGTGCGTGACGAGATGCTGGCCCTCGACCGCGACGCGTTGCGACGCGAGGCGCGCGAGCACTTCGGCCTCGACCCCGATGCGCTGACGCTGTTGGTCTTCGGCGGTTCGCAGGGCGCCCGATCGATCAACCGGGCCATCACGGCCGCCCACGGCCTCTGGTCGGCGCCGGATGACCTGCAGATCCTGCACGCCGCCGGTGCGAAGTTGTTCACCGAGGCCGAGGCGGCCTGGAACCGCGCTCGTGAACAGGGTGGCCCCAGGGTCGTCTGCATCGACTTCATCGACGACATGGGCGCCGCGTACGCGGCCGCCGACATCGTGGTCTGTCGTGCCGGCGCGACCTCGATCGCCGAGTTGACGGCGCTCGGCCTGCCCTCGCTGCTGGTCCCGTACCCGCACGCGACGCGGGATCACCAGATGCACAACGCCCGCGCCCTCGCCCAGGTCGGGGGGGCGCAGGCCATCGAGGACCAGGAACTGACGGCGCGCAGCCTCGTGGACGCGGTCGAACCGTGGATCGCCGACGCGGACGCGCGGGCCGAATCGGCTCGGGCCGCTCGGGTGTTCGGTCGCCGCGACGCCGCCCGCCAGGTCGCCCGACTGGTCCTCCTCGCCGCGGCCGGGGCCGACGAACCTGCTCCCGATCCGGGTCTGGCACCGCCGCCCGACGACGCGGGCGACCCGGGTCCGTTCGGTGCGGACCCGACGCCCCCCGAGCCGAGCCCCGACGCACCTGAGGACGACCAGGCATGAGCAGCGCCCACGACTCGTTGGACCTGTCCACGGCACGAACCGTTCACCTCGTGGGTGTCGGTGGTGCCGGGATGTCGGGCCTTGCCCGGATCCTGCTGCAACGGGGCCACGGCGTGACCGGGTCGGACCTCGCCGCCGGTCGCGGCCTCGACGAACTGCGAGCCCTCGGGGGCGAGATCCGCGTGGGCCATGCTGCCGAGGCCGTGGGTGACGTCGCCGCCGTCGTGGCCTCGACCGCCGTCCGCGACGACAACCCGGAGCTCGCCGCGGCGCGGTCCCGCGGCATCCCCATCCTGCGTCGAGCCGAGCTGCTCGCCGCCCTCATGGCCGACGAGCGCCGCATCCTCGTCGCCGGCACCCACGGCAAGACGACGACCACGTCGATGGCCGTCGTCGCGCTGCAGGCGGCGGGCGGCGACCCGAGTTTTGCCATCGGTGGCCAGCTCAACGAGACCGGGACCAACGCCCACGCGGGCAGCGACAGCCGGTTCGTGGCCGAGGCCGACGAGTCCGATCGCTCGCTGTTGGCCTACGCCCCCGACGTGGCGGTGGTGACCAACGTCGAACTCGACCATCCCGACGAGTTCGCGGACCTCGAGGACGTCAGCGACGTGTTCCGGCGCTTCCTCGCCAACCTCCGCCCCGGCGGCAAGGCAGTCCTCTGTGCGGACGACCCGGACGCCATGGCGTTGGCCGGTGACGTCGACGACGTCCTCACGTACGGCGAGGCCCCGGCGGCCGACATCCGCCTCGTGTCGTCGGGTCCGGGGCAGGGTCAGGTGCGCCACGACGGCGACGAGATCGCCCGCCTGGCCCTGCGCGTGCCCGGGCAGCACAACCTCGTCAACGCCACGGCGGCGCTCGCGATCTGCCACCTCGAGGGCCTCGATCCGGCGCGCGCCGCGGAGGGGCTGCAGGCCTTCACGGGTGCCGCCCGTCGGTTCCAGGTGCTCGGAGAGGTCGGCGGGGTGACCGTCGTCGACGACTACGCCCATCACCCGACGGAACTCCGGGTCACCCTCGCTGCCGCACGCAGTCGTTCCCCGGAGCGCGTGATCGTCGTCGTCCAGCCCCACCGCTACAGCCGCACACGTGTGCTCGGTGCCGAGCTCGGACGAGCGGCCGCTGCGGCCGACGTCGTGCTGGTCACGGACGTCTACGCCGCCTCCGAGGC
>JBFJMP010000465.1:0-2375 GCA_041633895.1 Nitriliruptoraceae bacterium | reverse complement strand
TTCGAGGTCGGCCTTGGTGGCGAAGGGTTCGAGGTCGGCCTTGGTGGCGAAGCGCTCGAGGTCGGCCTTGGTGGCAAAGGCTTCGAGGTCAGCCTTCGTGGCGAAGCGCTCGAGGTCCGCCTTGGTGGCGAAGGCTGCGAGGTCGTCCTTCGTCGCCAGGTGATCCCAGCGGTCCGGCGGCAGGCTCTCCATGAGGGCGGCTGCGAGGTCGTTGCCGAGCAGCTCCTGCAGCTTGCGGAGCAACTCGTGTCGTCGAGGATCGTTCGGTGCCATCGTGCCCACTCCGGACGGTGGCGGCAAGGCGTCACGGGCACTGGACCATGGATGCGGTCCGTCCGGACCCACGAAGATGGCGCCTGTGGAGAACTCAGCGGTGCTCGCGGCGGCGCACGAGCCGCAGGCCCGACCAGGTGCCGTCGATCGCACACACCTTGTTGTCCACCCACCCGGTGGGCAGGCCCACCTCGCGCACGACGTCCTCGGTCATGTCCGTCGCGACGCCGCTCGCCCGCTTCGGCCACGCGACCCAGAGGCCCCCAGCCGTGACCAGCACGTCCTGGAGGCGTCCCAGCCGCCGCTCGAGGTCTGCACGCCGGGTCACGAAGAGCACGGCGACGTCCAGCGGCCCGCGGGCCACCTGCTTGACCCGGACCCCGTCCGGCAGCGGCCCGAGCGCCTGCGGCAGGTCCGGCGGCGCATTCACGAACACCACGTCGTCGCCGGGACGAATCCCGAGCTTCTTCGGCAGCGGCGTTCCCGAGTAGCCGGCGCTCGACGGTGCCATGCGACCCCCGATCCGTGCCTGTCGCGGGCTCGACCCTACTCCCGTCTCGCGACCCGGCACCGCGGGTGCGTACGATCCGCCCCACCCCCGGCAACAGGAGTCTGCGCGTGGGCATCGTGGTCCAGAAGTACGGCGGTACGTCCGTCGGGGACGTGCAGCGCATGAAGCGCGTCGCCGACCGCGTGGCGACGTCGTTCCACGATGGCAACCCGACGGTCGTCGTGGTGTCCGCGATGGGCAAGACGACCGACGAGTTGGTGTCGATGGCCGAGGAGATCTCGGACGCACCCCCGGGGCGTGAACTCGACATGCTCCTCACCGCTGGGGAGCGCATCTCCATGGCCCTGCTGGCCATGGCCCTGCACGACAAGCACGTCCCCGCGAAGTCGTTCACCGGTTCACAGGCCGGGATCATCACCGACGGCTCGCATGGTCGCGCCCGCATCGTCGACATCACGCCCGGGCGCATCCGGGAGGCCCTCGACGAGGGCAACGTCGTGATCGTCGCGGGGTTCCAGGGCGTGAGCCAGGACACCAAGGACGTCACCACGTTGGGTCGTGGTGGCTCCGACACGACCGCCGTGGCGTTGGCCGCCGCCCTCGGGGCGGACGTGTGTGAGATCTACACCGACGTGGACGGCGTCTACACCGCCGATCCGCGCCTCGTCCCGGCGGCCCGCAAGCTCGACCGCATCACGTTCGAGGAGATGCTGGAGATGTCGGCCCAGGGCGCCGGTGTGCTCCAGACCCGTTCGGTCGAGTTCGGCCGCAACCACGGCGTGCGCATCCACGTCCGTTCGTCGTTCAGCTACCAACCCGGCACCTGGGTCGGACCCGAGGAGGACATCGTGGAAGACGCGATCATCTCAGGAGTCGCACACGACACCTCAGAGGCAAAGGTCACGGTGCAGCACGTGCCGGACACGCCGGGCATCGCCGCGCGCATCTTCACCGCGCTCGCGAGCGAGGGCGTCAACATCGACATGATCGTCCAGAACGTGTCGGAGATGGGCGCGACCGACATCTCGTTCACCGTGCCGCACGGGGAGGCCCGGCGGGCCCGTGACGTCCTCGACCCCCTGACCGCCGAGATCGGCGCCGGAGCGGTGACGGTCGACGGCTCGATCGCCAAGGTCTCGCTCGTCGGCGCGGGGATGAAGACCCACCCCGGTGTGGCGGCACGCATGTTCCAGGCGCTCTCCGACGCCGGGGTCAACATCGAGATGATCTCGACCTCGACCATCCGCATCTCGGTCGTCGTCGCGGAGCAGGACGTCCAGACGGCGGTGCGAGTCGTGCACGACGCCTTCGAGCTCGGCGAGGTCTGACCGAACTGCCCGCCCTCCCGGCCGCCAGCGCCCTACAGTGCGTCTGTCAACACGGAGGGGAACCCATGGGCGTGTTCAGCAGCAAGAAGGAGCGGGTCGCAGCACTGGAGAAGGTCGCGATCTTCGGGGGGCTCCCGAAGACCGACCTCGGTGTGATCGCCCAGCACACCGATGAGGCGACCGTGGAGAGCGGCACCCTGCTCGCGAGGCAGGGACGCGCGCCCAGGCACATGGCACTGCTGGTCACCGGTTCGGCCAAGGTG
>JBFJMP010000464.1:0-2389 GCA_041633895.1 Nitriliruptoraceae bacterium | reverse complement strand
TGAAGTGCAAGGGCGGCATCCGGTGCGGTGAGTTCGCCAGCCTCGTCGATCCCGGTCGACCGATACCCCCGGCGATCACGACGGTGACCGGGATCACGGACGGCATGGTGATGACCCGGCCGCCGATCGAGGCCGTGCTCCCCACCCTGATCGAGTTCCTGCGTGGCTGCGTGCTCGTGGCCCACAACGCCGCATTCGACACGCGCTTCCTCGCCGCCACGCTGGCGCGCCACCACTACCCGCCGCTGGCACTGCCCGTCGTGGACACGGCGGCGGTGGCCCGGCGCATCCTGCGCGACGAGGTGCCCAACTGCCGACTGTCCACGCTGGTCGCCCACGTGCGCTCGCCGACCGTCCCCGAGCACCGCGCCCTGCCCGACGCCCGGGCGACGCTCGACGTCCTCCACCACCTGCTCGAACGGGCCGGGACCCTGGGCGCCACGACACTCGAGGAGTTCCAGCACTACGCCTCGTCCTCGTCCGACGCCGCGTACCGGAAGATCTCGCTGGTCCACGACGCCCCGGCCGAGCCGGGCGTCTACCGCTTCCTCGACGAGCGTCGCGAGGTGCTCTACGTCGGGACCAGCCGGGACCTCCGCACCCGGGTGCGGCGTTACTTCGGCGGCGACCGACGTCGCCGCGTGGCCGACATGGTGCGCGAGACGGCCGCCGTGACGTGGGACACGACGCCGACCGCGATCGAGGCCGGCATCCGTGAACTGCGGGCGATCCGTGACCACCGCCCGCGGTACAACCGTCGCTCCAAGCTGCCCGAACGCCAGGTCCACCTGCGCCTGACCGCCGAGGCGTTCCCGCGCCTGTCCCTCGTCCGCGAGGTCCGGGGCCGCGACGCCGTGGCGATCGGTCCCGTCGGGTCGCGCCGCACGGGCGGCCACCTCCTGGACGCCATCCACGACGTCGTCCCGATCCGCCAGTGCACGACCCGGCTGCGGCGAGCACAGGACCACCCGTCGTGCATGCTCAAGGACCTCGGGCGCTGCGGTGCCCCCTGCGACGGCACCCAGTCCACCGACGACTACGGCGTCGTCGCCGAGACGGTGGCGAGGTGGCTGCGGGACGACCCGACCGAACTGCTCGACCGCCTGCGGGAGCGGATGACGGCGTTCGCCGCAGACGGGCGTTTCGAGGAGGCCGCCGTGGCCCGCGGACGCCTGCACGTGGTGGCGCGCACGTTGCTGCGATCACGCACCCGGGCGTGGGTCGCGGCCTGCGACGACCTCGTGGCCAGCCGCCCCGGGGACACCGGTGACGTCGAGGTGGTCCGGATCGTGCGGGGCCGACTGGTGGCATCCTGCCGTGCGCCCGCCGGCACGCCGGACGAGCACCTGCTGGAACGCGTGGACGCACGGGTGCCGGCCGGCCCCGTTGCGGACGGGGCACCGACCACCGTCGAGGTCGAGGAGGTGGACCTCGTCTCGGGCTGGCTCGAGGGCCCGGGGACACGACTCCTGCGCGCCGACGGTGGGGCGCTCACCCAACCGGTCGCCGGTGGGCGTGCCCTCGCCGCGGCCCGCGACGAAGCGCGTCGGGTCAGCCGGCAACTGCGACAGGACCGACGCCTGCTGTCGAACCGCGCGGCGTGATCAGGCGACGCGCTGGCCGGGCGTGGCGGACGGTCCCACCTCCAGCAGGGTGACGGTGCCCTCCGCATCGACGGCGCCCAGGACCAGGAACTCGGACCGGAACCCGGCGATGCGCTTGGCACCGAGGTTCACCGCCCCGATGACCAGGCGCCCGACGAGCTCGTCCCGGCGGTAGTTCGTGACCTGCGCAGACGTGCCGAGCGAACCGATCTCGGGTCCGAAGTCCACGGTCAGCTTCCACGCCGGGCGTCGCGCCTCGGGGAACTCCTCCACGTGCGTGATGCGCCCCACGCGCATGTCGAGCGCGAAGAAGGTCGCCGGGTCCACGTCGGGCAGGCGGGCCGGGGCGTCGTCAGCCATCGGCGCCCAACTCCTGCGAACGCGCGACCCACCGGTCACGCAGGACCGCGGCGTCGCCCGACGCCAGTACGCCGCGAGCCCGTTCGACACCCGCCGCGATGCTGTCGACGGCGTCCGCCGCGTACAGGGCAGCGCCCGCGTTCAGCGCCACGAGGTCCGACGGGGCACCGGCCTCGCCAGCGAGGATCGCGTCGGCGATGCGCATGTTGACGTCCAGTCCCCCACCCACGAGGTCCTCGAGCGCCGCGCGTTCGATGCCGACACCAGCCGGGTCGAAGCGCGAGTGGACGACCTCACCGTCACGGATCTGCCAGAGGTCCGACGGCCCCGTCGTGGTCAGCTCGTCGAGGCCGTCGTCACCGCGGAACACGAGGGCGTGACGGCGCCCGAGCCGAGCCAGGGCGTCCGCGACGACGGGCGCGAGC
>JBFJMP010000463.1:0-2410 GCA_041633895.1 Nitriliruptoraceae bacterium | reverse complement strand
GCGCGCTCCTGGCAGGTGGCTGCCGACGACCGTACCCGCGACTCAGCCCAACAGGGCGGCAGTCTCGTCCTCTTCGAGCCGGAAGAACCGCCGACGCGGTCGGGTGCGATCGAGGCCCGAGACCTCGAGGTCTTCGGCCGGGATCTCGCGTCCTGACACCTGCCCGAGCGCGTTGCGCCCGAGTTGCACGGCCTCGCCGAGCGGGAGCCCGTCACGGAAGCCAGCCCGGAGGGCCTCGGTCAGCGCCTCGGACTCGCCACCGATGGCGACGACGTCGTGCTCGTCCACGATCGAGCCGTCGTAGAGGATGTGGAACAGCTCGAGCGGGGCGTCGGCACCATCGACCTGGGCGATCAGCAGCTCGACCTCGTAGGGCTTCGAGTCCCCCATGAAGATGGAACCCAGGGCCTGCGAGTAGGCGTTGGCGAGGGACTTCGCCTCGACGTCCTGCCGGGCGTACTGGTAGCCCTTGACGTCGGCCAGGCGGATCCCCGCGACCCGCATGGACTCGAACTCGTTGTACTTGCCGACGGCCGCGAAGGCGATGCGATCGTAGATCTCGGAGGTCTTGTAGAGCATCCGCGACGGGTTCTCGCCGATGAACACGACGCCGTGCTCGTACTCGATGGCGACCAGGGCGCGCCCACGGGCGATCCCCTTCCGGGCGTACTCGGCCCGGTCCTTCATCATCTGTTCGGGAGCCACGTAGAAGGGCATCGCCACGGTGGTCTCGCTCTCTGGTCGGTGCTGCGGTGGTGGTCGGCTCAGGCCTCGGTGCGGGCCTGTGTGCGGACCTCGATGATCCGGTCGATGTGGCCGCGGATGTCGGCCTCCTCGAGTTCGCGGTAGCCGTCCGGGTCGATCACCGCGACGATCGGGTAGAGCTCGCGCATGAGGTCCGGGCCACCCGTCGCGGAGTCCTGCTCGGCCGCGTCGAACAGCGCCGTGACGGCGACGAGCGCGGCCCGGTCCGCGTCCTGGCCCGGGTCCGAGGCGTGCTTGAGGGTCTGGCGCGCGATCAGGGAGCCGGAACCGGCCGCGGCGTGGCGGCGAGCGGCGTAGCGCCCACCGATCGGGTCGTACTCGAAGATGCCCGACTGCCCGTTGCGTGGGTCCACGCCGGCGAAGAGCGGGACCACGACGATGCCCTGCATCGCCATTCCGAGGTTGGCGCGGACCATGCCGGCGAGCTTGTTCGACTTGCCCTCCAGCGACAGGGTCTCGCCCTCGACCTTCTCGTAGTGCTCGAGTTCGGTCGCGAAGACGCGCGCCAACTCCATCGCCGGGCCGGCCGCACCCGAGATCCCGACGGCCGAGAAGCTGTCCGCCGGGAAGATCTTCCGCATGTCCGACTTGGAGATGATGTTGCCCGCCGTCGCCCGCCGGTCGCCGGCGATGACGACACCGTCCTTGTGGACCAGCGCCAGCACCGTCGTGCCCTCCACGACGCGTGAGGACAGTTCGTGTGGCATCGGCCGTCCGGCCAGCCAGTCCGGTGCTGCCTCGGGCGCCGCGCGCCGCAGCACCTCGGCGAAGGACGCTCCACCCGTGTCGAAGGGGTGCGGGTAGACGTCGCCGAGTCGAAGGTCGGTCACACGGGGCTCCTGAGCGGGTTGCGTCGAGCCTAGACCGGCGCCCCGACCCAGTCTCGCCGAGCGTCACGACATGAGCACCGCGGTGTACTCGCTCCGGATGCGCTGGCCCTGGGCGGTGACGTCCGTCGTGACCTCCTCGCGCAGCGTGAGCAGGTCGGTGAGCCGGTACGACGCGATGCTGCGTGCGGTGCCCTCCACGTCGCCGGACAGGCGCGTGACCTGCTCGACGACGACCGCGTCCACCGCTTGCCCGCCCACGGTGGCTGACTCCTTGCGCAGGACGGTGATGGTCACGTCGGCGGTGGTGCCGTCGCCCTGCATCCGGAACGACGTCACGTCGCCGGGGCCCATGCCCGCAGTCGCCACCACGCCCGGCGGGTCGGCCGTGAAGCGCGAGGTCTCGGTGATCTGTCCGAAGAAGTTGACGGTCGTCTGGTTCTCGAGGCTGTGGAGTCGGACCGCATCCTCGGCGAAGCTGAAGTCGTACGTGGACACCTGCCCCGAGCCGTCCTCGTGGCGCATGTCGCGGACCTGGACCTGGCGGCCACCGTCCGGAGCCCGCGCGGTGAGGGTGGTGACGGCGGGGAGGTCCTGGCGCTCACCCTCGTTGAACTGGGACCATCCGTCGGTGTCGTAGCGATAGGTGTCGGCGGGAACCGGCGAGTACCCAGACGGCGCCGTCGTCTGGGTCGGGGTGGGGTCCGGCGTCGGCTCGGGCGGCGCGGACGTCGCCGCGGGGGTGGGTTCCGGCGTGGACGAGGGCGCGGCCGTCGGCGACGCCGTCGTCGCGTCGGGGGCTGGCTCCGTCTCGGTCT
>JBFJMP010000462.1:0-2427 GCA_041633895.1 Nitriliruptoraceae bacterium | reverse complement strand
GGGCGTACATGACACCGGGGGAGGTGGGCGTGACCGGCTGGGCGTCGGCCTGACGCACGGCGTTCACGCCGGTGCCCCACTCGTCGGTCTCGCAGGCGGCACCGGGCAGCGTCGCCGGCGTCGGGACGGGCTCGGCGTAGCGGTCGCCCGAGGTCAGCTTGTCCAGCTCGAACTTGATGCGCGCCCACCCGAGGCCCGTCTCGGGGTCGGGCTGGATCGTCACGGGGATGCCCAGCTGGAAGAAGAACGTGTGCTTGTCGATGGCCATCTGGACCTCGTCCAGCTTGGTCTCGTACAGCGCGGCGGGCGCCCCGGTGGCGGTCGACGGGCCCAGCAGCATGTCGTTGATGCTGATGAGGTCGAGCGTCAGGCACTGGACGTTGGCACGCGTGTTGAGGATCAGGGCCTCGAACTGGTTCAGGAAGTTCGGCGCCGTCCGCAGGATCGTCTCGAGGTTGGGTCGGGTGTCCGCCAGCACCTCGGCCAGGTCGCCACCGTCCTCGAACAGGCGCTCGAGGTCGTCGGCGTGGGCATCGAGGTTGCGCAGCAACGGCTCGGACGTGGCGAGCAGCGCCTCGATGTCCTCGCGACCGGCCAGGATGGTCTCGCCGAAGTCGATCACGTCGAGGTTGAGCTGCTTGATCTGTTCGGTGCGGCCCTCGAACAGGGTCGCGGCCTCGTGCACGACGATGCCGGTGTTCTCGGCGTCGAGGGCGCTGAAGATCCGGACCGTGCGGTCGAGCAGTTCGGACACCGTCGTGGGGATCGTGAACCCGGTCTCGGGGTCGACCTGGATCTGTGCACCGGGTTCGGCGGCCACCCACTGGTCGTCGACCGGGGTCAGCTCCACGGCCTGCTCACCGATGGGGGAGCGCCGGAGGACACGGACCGTGGCCTCGCTGGGCACCGAGAAGTTGCCGTTGATCTTGAGCGTCAGCTCGACGCCACCCTCGACGAGGTCGGCCCCCTCGACCACGCCCACGGAGCGACCCATGACGGTCACCTCCTGGCGGGTGAGGACACCGCCGGCGTCGGGCATCGTGACCGTGACGGGGTAGCTGTCGTCGAACAGGACGCCGGTGACGAACGTCAGGAACGCGAACACGACCATCACGACGCTGAAGGTGATGAGCGTCAGCACGTTGATCGCGACGCGGGGAGCAACCTTGACCGCCATCCTCAGCCCTCCGCCGCTTCGTTCTGGCACGGCTCTGGATCGTCGAAGCACTCTTCGGGGACCGGGTAGATCCCCGGGTCCTCGCCGCGTCGGCCCGGGTTGGGCGGCGTGCAGTCACGGGTGACGTCGCCGTCCGTCTCGTTCACGCCGCAGACGATGAAGTCCAGCCAGACGACGGTCTGGAAGTTGACCTCGGCCATCGGCACGAACAGGAAGTGGCGTGGCAGGAACTCGAGCCAGGCGCGCACGTCACTGTCGGCGATCACGATCTGGTCGAGCAGTTCGCGTGCTCGGCGGATGGTGTTCGCCAACTGGTCCTGGTGGCTTCCGAGGAACTCGGCGGCCTCGTCGGCGAGGATCGTCGCGTCGTCCAGGGTGTCGAGCAGGCGCTCGTCCTGGGTCTGCAACGCCTCGGACGCGGCGCGCAGGTCGGCCAGCACAGCGGCGTTGTCCTCGGCGTTGGGGGCGTACGCGGCCGCCACGTCGTCGAGGGAGTCGACGAGTGCGAGGAGGTCGTCCGTCGAGTCGTCGTAGGTCGACAGCACGCTGTTCACGTCGTCGATGAAGCCCGAGATGATCCCGGCGCGCCCACCGAAGGTGTCCGCGGCCGTCTGGATCGTGACGCGGACGGTCTCGGAGGACACGACGCCGAGCAGGTCGCTGCCCGAGGCCATGAGGTCCTCGAGGTCGGAGCGGATCGAGGTCTGGGTGATCTCGGTCTCGTCCTCGAGTCGGCCCGCCGGTTCGCCCATCGGCTGCAGGGCGACGTAGCGCTCGCCGAGCACGCTGGTCTTGGCGAGCACCGCTTCGACGTTGGCGGGCACGGGGGCGTCCGGGTCGATGGACATCACGACGCGGGCGCGCATGTCGTCGGTCAGTTCGATCGAGTCGATCTGGCCGACGATCACGTCGTTGAGGCGCACCGAGCCACGGGGGACCAGGTCGATCACGTCGTCGAACTCGGCCGAGACCGTGAGGTCGTCGCTGCCGAGCACGCTCGAGCACCCGGTGCCGGCGAACACGAGGGCCGCGCCGAGGGCGAGACCGCGGAGACGTCGCAGGGAGTCGATCACTGGCCGCCCTCCTGGTCGCGTCCGAGTCCACCGAGCACGCTGTCCACCAGCTCGCGCAGGCGTCCCTCGTCGCTGTCGGGCGCCGCATCCGGGGGCGCGACGTCGTCGATCGCGTCCGCGACCGCGTCCTCGAGGGGCGTCCGGGCCTGCGTGGACGCCTCGGCCTCCGTCGACTCC
>JBFJMP010000461.1:0-2431 GCA_041633895.1 Nitriliruptoraceae bacterium | reverse complement strand
GTCGAGGGGCGGCCACGGTGCGGGGTCCGGCGGGTCGTCGAGGGCGGTGACCACGGCGTGGCCGTCCCGGCGTTCCGCGATGGCGAGGCGCCCGTCGAGCGCCGCCGCGACGCCGTCGTCGACCACCAACTCACCGCGCCTGGCGACCGTCTCCGCGGCGGCGCAGCGGTCGATCGCGTCGCCGGACGCGACGTCGAACTGCTGGATGTCCGGGTCGCCGACGATGACGCGCGCGCAGGTCCCGCGTGCCACGCCGACCTTCAGGCCCAGTTCGATCTCGTCGCCGTCGGGCAGCGCGACCACGCCCGAGGTCGCCACGACCTGCTGCATCTGCAGCGCGGCCGCCACGGCCCGGTCTGCGACGTCGCCGGCGAACCAGCAGGTCAGCGCGTCACCCGCGAAGGCGACCACACTGCCCCCTTGGGCGTGGACGGCCTCGCCGATCGCCCCGAAGACACGCTCGATCGTGATGGCGAGCACCTCGGCGCCACGCTGGGTGCCGTGGGCGGCACGCAACGACTCGCTCAGCGGGGTGAACCCGGCGATGTCCGCGAACAGGGCCACCCCGTCGCTCAGCGCAGGGAGGTCGGACCCCGCGGCCAGCGCGTGTACGCGATCGGTGGGTACGAACGTGTGCAGCATGGCCATCCCCCGGTCAGTCGAGGAGTGGGACGCTGAGCTGGCCCGTCGCCCAGCCGCACAGCAGGTCCGTGTCCCACACTGCCTGGGTCAACTCCAGCGGCCACGGCACCGTGGCGTCGACGTGTCCGCCGAGTCGGCCGGCGTTGGCCACGATGGTGTCGCCGTTCAGCGCGAACGCGCGGTGCTCCGAGAACGTCAGCGCCATCGTGCGGCGGTCGTCCGGGCCGTACGCCAGGAACTGCTCGATGCGCCGGTCGAACCCCGCCGTTGCGACGGTGTCACCTGCGGCCTCGGCCTCGGCCCGGAACCGGCGCAGGGCGACGAGGCGAGCCGCGCGGTAGGCCGCCGGATCGTCGAAGCCCGTCACCTGTTGGAACACGCCGGGGTCGGGCTGGAACTTCCCGCCACGTCGGCGCAGCCAGCCGAGGGGGACGTCCCACAACGACGCCGTCGGGTTGGGCGGGTAGAGCACGTCGTCGCGGGCGAGCAGAGGGGCGCTCGGTTCGCCGAAGGTGAGGCCGAACGGGTCGATGCACTCGGTGCCGGCCTCGCCGTCGGTCAGGACGTAGTTGCGCATGTGGAACTTCGCGTCGGCCGGGACGCGGACCGGGGCGCCGACCAGTGGGTGGCCCGTTGCCGCCTCACCGCGCAGGGCGACCTCGTGGACGGCCACGCCGAAGGTGTCCCGGGTGACGAGCGGGCTGCCGGGGCGCAGGGTCGTCCCCTCGGACTGGAACCGCAGGACACGGTCGAGGTCGGGCTCGCCGGGCAGCGCGAACGTGTACCCGCTGACGCCGCGGGGCTCGTCGGTCGTGTCGGGGTCCGTGGCGAGGCGGATCTGGAACCACCCCTGGAACCGCACCTCGAGCGTCGGAGCGAGCACGTCAGCCTCCCAGAGGGGTCGACGAGTCGACCGCGAGGTTCTCGCCGATGCGGAGCAGGTCATGCCGGAGGCCGTCCAGCAGGCGCAGCACGACGGGGCGGTCGGTGGTGTCCTGGGGCAGCGCCGAGCCGTCGCCGACGAGCGCACCGAACGTCGCGGACAGGACGCGCAGGCGCGTGACGATGTCACGGCGGGCGTCGTCGCAGGTCCCGTCGAAGGCGCCCTCGTAGCGACCGACGGCCCGGAAGGTCATGCCCGCACGAGCCGGGCCGCCGCTGGTGTCACGCGGTAGCCGCGCCGTCACCATCAGCAGGGGCCGGATGACCATGGTCATCGACTGGAAGTAGGCGGTCCAGTGGATGGCGTCGGCGTCCATCGGGTCGAGCCCGGTGGCGCTGTAGGTGATGCGGAGCGCGTCGAGCAGGATGCCGTAGGCGGCCTCCGCCAGCGCCACCAACTGCACCGAGAACGGGTGGGTGATGACCTGCATCGGGGGCAGGACGGCGGCCTCGGACTCCCGGTTCGGCAGGGCCGGGTTCGTGGGGACGTCGAGGACGGGGACCGTCACGGTGCCGGAGCTGACCAGCGGCCACAGCTCGACGAGGCGGCAGTAGTGGCTGCGGTCCGCGGCCATGGTGGTCGGCGGCGGCGGGCCGTCCGGTGGGATGCCGTGCTGGATCGCGCCCCGGCGGGTCGCGTCATCGAGTCCCCACCACAGGGTCGCCGAGGACCCGCCCTCGCCCTCGAGCACCACCTGGTCGACCGCGGCGAGCGCGTCCTCGAAGGATTCGACGGTGCCGCCCATGACGCCGTAGACCGGGTCCGGCACGACCTGCGTGCCTTGCTGCTGGTCGGGCGGGAGGACGACCGGCCCGTCGTGCAGCTCGACGTCGACGAGGTCGTCGT
>JBFJMP010000460.1:0-2433 GCA_041633895.1 Nitriliruptoraceae bacterium | reverse complement strand
GACGGTCCAGTCGACCTCCCCCGGCATCGGTGTGGCCACCGTCTACCGGACCCTCGACCTGCTCGTACGCCACGGCGCCATCCAGCAGTTGCGACTGCCGGACGAGGCGGTCACCCGGTACGACGCGAACACGACGCCGCACCAGCACGTCATCTGCACGGCGTGCGGCACGGTGTTCGACATCGACCTCCAGCTTCCCGCCCGCGTCCTCGCCACGGCGGCGGACCGCTCGGGCGTGGAGATCACTGAGTACGACCTGCGACTGCGCGGCACCTGTGCCGACTGCCGCAGCTGACCACCATCCCGCTACGAACACGAGGACGCGCACACATGCCCGACCTGAACGGCTCCAAGACCTACGAGAACCTCAAGGAGGGTTTCGCCGGCGAATCGCAGGCGAACCGTCGGTACCTCTACTTCGCGCGTGTCGCGGACATCGAGGGCTACCCGGACGTCGCTGGCCTGTTCCGCGACACCGCTGAGGGCGAGACCGGCCACGCGTTCGGCCACCTCGACTTCGCCAAGCAGGTCGGTGACCCGGCCACGGGTCTCCCGATCGGCAGCACCGAGGCGAACCTGAAGTCCGCCATCGAGGGCGAGACCTACGAGTACACCGAGATGTACCCGGGCTTCTCGAAGACCGCTCGTGAAGAGGGCTTCGACGACATCGCCGAGTGGTTCGAGACGCTCGCGCGCGCCGAGAAGAGCCACGCCGGCCGCTTCCAGAAGGGCCTGGACTCGCTCGACGCCTGAGCGAGTCTGACCACGTCGGGGGCGGGCCTGTCGGCCTGCCCCCGACTGTCTCCCCCACATGCTGCACGACACACCGACACGTCCCCGGAGGACCCATCGTGGATCCCGTGACCCTTGACGACCTGACGCTCGACCTCGCGGCCTGGCAGGACGAGATGGAGCGCCGTCGTCCCGAGATGATCACCTACCGCCGCGACCGCCGCATCGAACTCGGCGACCTCATGACCCTCGACTTCGAGGACCGCGAGACCGTGCGCTGGCAGGTCAACCGCATGATCGGCGTCGAGAACATCACCGACCCCGAGAAGGTCAACCACGAGCTGGCCACCTACAACGTCCTCGTCCCCGGTTACCAGGAGCTGTGTGCCACCCTGCTGATCGGGATCGACGACATGGACGAGCTGTACCGGTGGAAGCCCCTGCTGGTCGGCATCAACGATGCACTCGTGCTCGAGATCGACGGCGAGCGCGCCCGACTCATCCCCGACGACGAGGGCACACGCGACGAGGAACCCCCGATGGTGCAGTACCTCAAGTGGGTCCTCGACGACGTCCAGGTGGCGGCCCTGCAGGCCGGCGCCCCGACGCGCGTCGGCGTGGATCACCCGAACTACCAGGTCATGGTCGACGTCTCACCCGAACTGCAGTCGCGCCTCGTGGCCATGATCGGCTGACCGGCCTCAGCGGGCCCGCCGGCGCCGGACGACGAGCACCACGTCGACGACCACGACGAGGGCCACGGCCACGGCGAGGATCCCGCGCAGGCCCCACCACGAGCCGTCCTGGTCCTCGACCCCCATCGCGGCCGTGACGATGCCCGTCGGCAGCGGGTCCGGCCAGTGGTGGATCGACGTCGGCGTGACCGCGGGATCGGCAGCGTCGGTGCCGGCTGCGACCTCGATCCCGTCCGCGACGCCGTCGGCGTCCGTGTCGACGAGGTCCGGTGCGGTGCCGGCGGCGAACTCGTCGGCGTCACGCAGTCCGTCGCCGTCCGTGTCGCCGAGCAGGTCGTGGGGATCGAGCGGGTCGAATCCCGC
The DNA here is from genome assembly GCA_041633895.1 of Nitriliruptoraceae bacterium. Taxonomy (GTDB): domain Bacteria; phylum Actinomycetota; class Nitriliruptoria; order Nitriliruptorales; family Nitriliruptoraceae; genus JBFJMP01. Next base: position 643 of record JBFJMP010000460.1, on the reverse strand, counting down.
TTCGACCTCCCACGCGTCGGGCACGCCATCCCCGTCCTGGTCACCCCCGACGACGATGGGCACGACCATGCGCGCCGCGGCCGCCGACCGGTCGATCGCGCGCAGGGTCACCTCATGGGACCCGTCAGCGAGACCGGTCGCCACGGCGTGACGGCCACGTGCGACCTCGTCGCCGTCCACCTCCCAGACCAGGTCGTCGTCGGTGACGTCCCCCGTGGTGACGGCGATGAGTTCGACGACGTCGTCGCTGGCGTGGTGGCTGTCCGCTGACGGGGCGACGACGAGGACCTGTGGCGACACCGGTGCCGCGGACACCTCGACCTCCTGGGACACCCCCACACGTCCGGCCAGGGCCACCTGCACCCGCAGGCGCACCGATCCGGACACGGGCAGCGCCTCCACCAGCAGTTCCTGGTCGGTGGTGGAGCCCAGCGGCCACCAGGTGCGACCGTCGACCGACGCCTCGACGAGCGCCGTGCCGACCTCCGCGGAGGGTGCCCGCCATGTGACACGAAGCGGGCCGTCCACCACATGGTCGGGCTCGGGCGCCGTCATCGTGACGGTCAGCGGTCCCCGTACCCGCACCGGGACCGATCCGAGGCGCGGGGACGTGACGTCGACCTCCGCGGCGTCGGCCGGCACG
>JBFJMP010000459.1:0-2437 GCA_041633895.1 Nitriliruptoraceae bacterium | reverse complement strand
TACGAGCAGGCCCCGTGCGGGTACCTGTCGACCACGCCGGATGGCCTGGTCGTCAAGGTGAACCAGACCCTGCTGACCTGGCTGGGCTACGAGCGCGACGAGGTGGTCGGGCAGCGGACGTTCGTGGACCTCCTGACGCCCGGTGGCAAGATCTTCCACGAGACCCACTACGCGCCGATGCTGCGGATGCAGGGCACGGCACGCGAGGTGGCCCTCGACCTGGTGCGCGCGGACGGGTCACGGTTCCCGGTGTTGCTCAACGCGAACACGGACCGGGATCCGGCTGGCCAACCCCGCGCGGTTCGAATCGCACTGTTCGACGCCACCGAACGCCGGGCCTACGAGCGCGAACTGCTCCGAGCCAAGGAGCAGGCCGAGGTCGCGGAGGAACGTGCCCGTCAGCTGGTCGACAGCCTCCAGCGCACCCTGGTCCCGCCGACCCCGCCCCGCATCCCGGACCTCGAGGTCGTCACCGCGCACCAACCCGCTGGCCGCGGCGTGGAGGTCGGCGGCGACTTCTACGACGTGTTCCCGGTCGGGCACGATGACTGGATCGTCGTGCTCGGCGACGTCAGCGGCAAGGGCGTCGAGGCTGCTGCCGTGACCGCGCTCGCTCGGCACACGGTGCGGGCGTTGGCGGCCCTGGTCGACAGCCCGGCCGAGGTGGTCGCCGGGCTCGACGAGGTGTTGCGCAAGGATCCGAGCGGCCGGTTCTGCACGCTGGTGCTGCTGCGGTTGCGACACGACGGCGACGGGTGGCGCACCACCGTGGTCGTCGGCGGGCACCCGCCACCGTTCCTGCTGCCGCGGGGTGGCGGGGCGTGCGAGATCGGCGGCCGATCGCCGCTGGTCGGACTGCTCGACCAGGCCGAGTTCTGCGACAGCCACGCCGACCTGCAGCCCGGGGACGTGGTCGTCCTCTACACGGACGGCATCACGGAGGCACGCCGGGGCGACGACCTGTACGGCGTGGACCGACTGCGGGACCTCCTCGCGCGCACCCCACGGCGCGCCGAGGTCGTCGTGTCCGAGATGTTGGCCGCCACGCAGGACTTCCAGTCGGGCGAGGCGCGAGACGACATCGCCATCGTGGCCATCGAGGTCCCGCTGCTGGCAACGAGTCCGTCAGTTCCGTAAACTTTCGTAGGAGCGAATGTTTACGATCCTGACGGGGAGCGCCACATGGCACGCGACGCAGGGGACAACCCCTTCACGCCCGGGTACGGGGTGGTGCCGGCGGTGTTCGCCGGACGCCAGGCCGAGTTCGCCGACTTCGAGGGCGTCGTGCTGCGGCGCGTCGCGCAGGGCACCTACGAGCCGGCCCGGCTGCTGACGGGCGACCGAGGGATGGGCAAGACGGCACTCCTCAAGCAGTTCGAGGTGGAGGCGACCGAGGCGGGCCACTGGGTCGTGCGCGTGTCCGCGGTGCGGGGCGACGCCGCCGTGCCGGACGTGGTCGAGGCGTTGGCCGACGAACTCGACCGCCAGGACGTCGCGACGCGGCTGTCGCGCGAGGCGAAGCAGGCCCTCAAGCGCGTTGCCGGGATCACCGTGGGGCCGACCGGGGTGACGGTCATGGACCCGCGCCCCAAGCGCGGCGCGTCCGAGCGCTGGCACAAGGACCTCACGTCCGCCCTCGTCGGTGCCGCCCAGTTGGCACGCGAGGAGGGCGTGGCCCTGCTCGTCCTCCTCGACGAGTCGCAGAACATCGACCGCACCGCGATGGGCGCGCTGTTCCACGCGTTCCAGGAGGCCCAGTCCACCACCGTCACGGAACGGCACGCGACCGGGGCGCGCCTGCGCCACCACCTGCCGCTGGCGGTCTACGTCGCGGGACTGCCGGGGCTGACCGCCCTGCTGCGCGCGGCCGGCACCACCTTCGGTGAGCGCGCTCGCCACATCAGCCTGCTGCCCGTCACCGACAACGACATCGCCGAGGCGTTGTCCGCCTTCGCCGACACCCGCGGGGTCGCCGTCGACGCCGAGGCCTCGGATCGCTTCTGCGAGCTGGTCGGCGGCTACCCCTACTTCCTCCACGTCGTCGGCTCACAGGTGTGGGTCGCCGGCGACGGCGACGTGATCACCGTCGATGACGTCGAGCAGGGCTGGACGATGGCCGCGCCGACGATCGAGCTCTTCTACGAGGAGCGCCTCCGCGACCTCACCGACAACCAGCGCCGCTACCTCGAGGCCGCTGCCGAACTGGAGGAGGACGCGCGCACCTCCGGCGGCGTCGCCGCCGCCCTCGACGCGACCACCGAGTCGGTCGGCTCCACCCAGCAGGCGCTGATCGACACGCACGGCCTGCTGCGACGGGCGGGGCGCGGGCGGATCGCGTTCACGCTGCCGGGGATGGACCGCCACCTCCGCGGCGCGTGACGTTGGAGGTTTCGGGGCGCATACGCCCCAGAACCTCCAACATCGTGCATGGGTGGGC
>JBFJMP010000458.1:0-2442 GCA_041633895.1 Nitriliruptoraceae bacterium | reverse complement strand
GCTCGGCGACGCCGGGGCGATAGCCCTCGAAGATGGCGTCGGCGCCGTCGGCCAGGCGCCGGACGACCTCGGCGCCCTCGTCGGTCTTGAGGTCGACCGCGATGCTGCGGCGGCCGCGGAACAGGACGGTGTGGCCGATGCCTGCCCCGGGGTTGCCGCCGGGGCGGTCGACCGTGATGACCTCGGCGCCCATGTCCGCGAACATCATCCCGGCGAAGGGCCCGGGGCCGATCCCCGCGATCTCGATGATGCGGATGCCGGCCAGTGGACCTGCCATGCAACGACCCCCTGCGTGATGCGTCGTGGGATGTGTGTCGGGGCGTGGTCCCCCGGGTCGTGAAACACTACTGTCGATTCTGTCTCACCCCCAACGTGGAAGGCCGTGGCCCATGCAGGTCCTGCGCACCCCGGACGAGTCGTTCGCCGATCTCGTCGACTACCCCTTCGCCCCGCACTTCAGCGAGGTGGCCGACGGCGACGGCGGCAGCCTGCGGGTCCACCACGTGGACGAGGGGCCGCGTGACGGGGCCGTGGTCGTGCTGCTGCACGGCGAGCCGTCGTGGTCCTACCTCTATCGCCACGTCATCCCGCCGCTGGTCGCCGCCGGCCATCGCGTGGTCGCCCCGGACCTCGTCGGGTTCGGGCGCTCCGACAAGCCGGCCGAACAGTCGGACTACACCTACGCCCGTCACGTCGAGTGGATGCGCGAGTTGCTGTTCGACCACCTCGACCTGACCGACGTGACGCTGTTCGCGCAGGACTGGGGTGGCCTGGTCGGGCTGCGGCTCGTCGGGGAACACCCCGACCGGTTCGCACGTGTCGTCGTCGGCAACACGGGGCTGCCCACGGGGGAGCAGCAGCTGTCCGAGGCGTTGCAGTGGTGGCGCGAGTACTCGCGCACCTGCGAGGTGTTCGCGACGTCGCAGATCATCAACGGGGCGACGACGCGTGACCTCAGTCCGGCCGAGCAGGCGGCCTACGACGCGCCCTTCCCCGACGCGTCGTACCAGGCCGGGGCGCGGATCTTCCCGTCCCTGATCCCGGTGGCGCCCGACGACCCGGGTGGTCCCGAGAACCGTGCCGCGTGGGCGAGCCTGGCCACGTTCGAGCGGCCCCTGCTGTGTGCGTACTCGGACCAGGACCCGATGACGGGTGGTGCCGACAAGCCGTTCCGCACGCTCGTGCCGGGCGCGCAGGGCCAGCCGCACCGCACGATCGAGGGCGCTGGCCACTTCCTGCAGGAGGACGCCCCTGACCAGGTCGCGCAGGCCATCCTCGACGCGATGGCGCTCTGACGCGACGCGACGTCAGGTGCGGCGTTCGACCAGGAGCGTCGTGCCGTGGCGGCCCTCGTCGTCGGACCACTCGTTGATGATCTGGAGGCGGTCGTCCGCGGCGCGTTGGATGCGCGCCCGGCCCTGGCCGGTGACGACCTCGTGCCCCTCGCCCTTGCGGTGCAGTTCCTGGACGTAGCGGTACCGGATGACGTCGCGGATCAGGATGCCGGCCAGTTCACCGTCGGACACCTCGTGCGAGTGGAAGCGCGCCGTGACGCGGCGTTCCTCCTGGCCGAAGGTGAACATCAGGCCGGCCGAGCCCGTGCGCGGGCCGTCGAGCACCTCGTCCACGATGAACGACAGGCCGTGGACGTCGTAACCGTCCTCGTCCAGGCGGTGGCGACCGGCGGTCCAGTCGGTCCGGGTGAGCGCGTAGCCCCACTCGTCGGCCGTCGAGCCGTCCGGCTGCTCGATCACGCCGCGGAAGCGCGCCTCCATGCGGAACCCGGCGGCGTTGAACGCGCGCTGCATCGGGATGTTCAGCTCGTGGGTGCGACCGACCAGGCGCTTGAGGGCGGGCTGGCTGGCGAAGTGGTGGTCGGCGAGTTGGCGCAGCACCTCACGACCGACGCCCCGGCCGCGGGTCTGTGGGTCGAGGCGGATGCCCATGCGACCGTCGCCCGTGCTCATGCCGGTCACGGTCGCGAAGCCGCCCGGGCTGCCGTCGACCATGACGGCCCAGCCCCACTGGTCGTCGCTGGCCCACACGCCGGCGTCGAGTTCCTCGCCGAGGTCGACCTCGTTGAAGTCGAACGCACGCGCCCGGACGCCAGAGGTCTGCTTGTCGATCGTGACGACCCAGCCAGCGTCATCCCGCGTCAGGACACGCAGGTGGACTTCGGGAGGGGGAGGCGCCATGGACCATCCAGGGTCGGTGTGGGAGCCGCCGGTCGTGCCGAGGCCGGTGCCCAGCCTATTGGCACGGCGGGTCGGCCTGCCCGCCGGACGGCCGGGTACGAACGGCGGTCACGCCTCGGCCGGGACCTGTTCGGACCGCAGCCGCAGTTCGTTGCCGGCTGCGGACACCACGGCGGAGATCGGGACGGCGAGGAACGCGCCGACGATGCCGGCCAGGGCCGCACCCGCGGCGACCGCGACGAGGATC
>JBFJMP010000457.1:0-2451 GCA_041633895.1 Nitriliruptoraceae bacterium | reverse complement strand
TCGACCCGCTCGACGACGAGGACCAGGTGTGGCTGCGCGACACGATCCGCCGTCACGTCGACGAGACCGGTTCGACGAGCGGCGCCGCCATCCTCGACAACTGGCGGGTGGAGGCACGCAACTTCCGCAAGGTCATGCCGCGTGACTACAAGCGCGTGCTGCTGGCGGCCCGTGAGGCCGAGGACGAGGGCCGCGACGTCGATGAGGCCATCATGGCCTCGTCGCACGGCTGAGCAGGAGGAGACACAGACATGGGTGACGTTCAGGGTTTCCTCAAGCACCAGGAGCGTGTGCTGCCGGCACACCGTCCGGTCGACGAGCGCGTCAAGGACTGGAAGGAGGTCTACGAGCCGTTTCCGATCGTGACCCTCCAGGAGCAGGCGAGCCGCTGCATGGACTGCGGCATCCCGTTCTGCAACAACGGCTGCCCGCTGGGCAACCTGATCCCGGACTGGAACGACCTCGTCTACCGGGACCACTGGAAGAGCGCGATCGACCGCCTCCACGCCACGAACAACTTCCCCGAGTTCACGGGCCGCCTGTGCCCGGCACCGTGCGAGGGCGCGTGCGTGCTCGGGATCAACCAGCCGCCGGTGACCATCAAGCAGGTCGAGGTCACGATCATCGACCACGCCTTCGAGGAGGGCTGGGTCGTTCCGGTGAAGCCGTCCGTCACGACCGGCAAGAAGGTCGCGGTGGTCGGTTCCGGGCCCGCTGGCCTGGCCGCCGCCCAACAGTTGACCCGTGCCGGACACGACGTGGTCGTGCTCGAACGCGCGGATCGCATCGGTGGACTGCTGCGCTACGGCATCCCCGAGTTCAAGATGGAGAAGCGCCACATCGACCGCCGTCTCGAGCAGATGGAGGCCGAGGGCACCGAGTTCCGCACGAACGCGAACGTCGGCGTCAACGTCAGCGTGGACGAACTGCGTGACGAGTTCGACGCGATCGTGCTCGCCGGTGGCGCCACGGCGTGGCGCGACCTGCCGATCCCCGGCCGCGACCTCGACGGCATCCACCAGGCGATGGAGTTCCTGCCCTGGGCCAACCGTGCCCAGCAGGGCGACATGGCCGTGGACGAGGTGCCGATCACGGCCGCCGGCAAGGACGTCGTCATCATCGGCGGCGGTGACACCGGGGCGGACTGCCTCGGGACGTCGCACCGCCAGGGCGCCCGCTCCGTGACGCAGTTCGAGATCATGCCGCGCCCCCCCGAGGAGCGCCCCGACCGCAACCCGTGGCCGACCTACCCCATGGTCTACAAGGTCACGTCGGCGCACGAAGAGGGCGGCGAGCGGGTCTACAGCGTCAACACCGAGGAGTTCATCGGTGACGACGAGGGCCGCGTCGCCGGACTGCGAGGTCACGAGGTCGAGTTCGTCGACGGACGCTTCGAGAAGGTCGAGGGGACCGACTTCGAACTGGACACCCAGTTGGTCCTGCTCGCGATGGGCTTCCTCGGTCCCGAGCGCGGCGGACTGCTCGACCAGCTCGGCGTGGACCTGACCGACCGCGGCAACGTCGACCGTGACGCCAACTACGCGACCAACGTCGACGACGTGTTCGTGTGCGGCGACATGGGTCGTGGCCAGAGCCTCATCGTGTGGGCCATCGCCGAGGGTCGGGCTGCGGCCGCGGCCGTCGACGAGCACCTCATGGGCTCGACGGCGCTGCCGCGCCCCATCGCCCCCACGGACCGTCCGCTCAGCTGAGGGCCTGCCACACGCCCCACGCCAGTCGACCGACGGCGAAGATCACCAGCAGGAGGGCGACCGCCCACAACCCGCCGCGTGACGGCGGGGGCGCGTGGATGTGTTCGTGCGCCCCCGGCTCGTCCAGGGCATGGACCCCGGCGGCCAGTTCCTCGAGCAGGTCGCGCGCCCCGTCCGCCTGGTGGTCGGGGACCTGGATCCGCACCGCACCACAGGTCAGCGCGGTCAGTTCGGGGTGGACGCCACCCGCGTCGTCGGTGAGCACGATGGCGCGATAGCCGGCGCTCTCGAGCGCCCCGCGCCGCATCTCCGCGTCGACGCGGCTGGCGCAGGACGCGACGGTGACCATGCGTTCGATGTCGCGCTGGTCCACCGTCGCTCCGACCTGCCGAGTCATGGCTGCCTGACTCGAGGGTACGGCGTCAGCAGTTCCCGTCAGCGACGGCGCGCAGCCCGGACTCGACCCCGACGCCCAACGCGGCGGTGCCGCCGTACAGGACGATCGTGCGTAGTCGGTCCTCGCCGTCGCAGACGGTGCTGCGGACCCGCGGATCGAGGCTGTCGCGTCCCGTGAGCAGGACCGGCCCGCCCCGACGTGCGATGTCCACGCCACCCGTGAGGGCGTCGGCGAACACGTCGGCACGCGCGACACCCACGGCCGGGAACGTCGGGACGAGCGTCGACGCGACCTCGATCGCCGTGGCGATGCGGTCGTCGCCCACCAGTGGCGTGGCCTCGG
>JBFJMP010000456.1:0-2454 GCA_041633895.1 Nitriliruptoraceae bacterium | reverse complement strand
GCCACGACGCAGCGGTCCCCGATGCTGGTCCGGCCGGTGAGTCGCCAGCGACCTCGGCCGCCGAGCGGGCGGAGGTCCCTCGCACCGTGCGCATGTGGTCGGCGGGCGGCTGGCACGACGCCCCGCTGCTGACCCGTCACGGCCTGTCGGGCGGGCGCGCGGTTTCCGGGCCTGCGCTCGTCGTCGAGGCAACGACCACGACCGTCGTGGAGGCGGGGTGGGACGTCCACGTCGACGCGCTCGGCAACCTCGTCCTGACCGCGACCTCGGCGTCGACCACGCGTGCTGACGACCTGACCGAGGTCGACCCCGTTCGCCTCGAGGTCATGGGCAACCTGTTCATGAGCGTGGCCGAGCAGATGGGGGCCACGCTGGCGAACACCGCCTACTCCGTCAACATCAAGGAGCGACTGGACTTCTCGTGCGCCGTGTTCGACCGCGACGGGGCGCTGGTCGCCAACGCCCCGCACGTCCCGGTGCACCTTGGTTCGATGGGGGAGTCCGTCCGTGCGGTGATCCGCCACCGGACCCGTTCCGACGGCACCCTGGACATGCGCCCCGGCGACGCGTTCGCGATCAACAACCCGTTCGACGGCGGCACCCACCTGCCGGACGTGACCGTGGTCAGCCCGGTGTTCGACGACGCGGGGACGGAGGTCCTGTTCCACGTCGGGTCCCGCGGACACCATGCCGACATCGGGGGGCGGACCCCGGGGTCCTCGCCGCCGGACAGCACGACCATCGACGAGGAAGGGGTCGTCCTCGACTGCCTGCAGGTCGTCGAGGCGGGCACGTTCCTGCGCGCCGAGGTCGAGGCGGCGCTCACCGAGGCGCCCCTGCCCGTCCGCAACGTGGCGCACAACCTCGCGGACCTCGAGGCCCAGGTTGCGGCCAACGAGACGGGCATCGCCGAGCTGCGGCGCATGGTCGACAGGGTCGGGGTGGACGTCGTGGCCGCGTACATGCGACACCTGCAGGACTACGCCGAGGCGGCCGTCCGGCGCGTGGTCGACCGGCTCGACGACGGGGCGTTCACGCTGCCGATGGACAACGGGGCGCAGATCACGGTCGCCGTCCGAGTCGATCGGGACGCGCGTCGGGCCACCTTCGACTTCACGGGGACCAGCGCGCAGGACCCCGGCAACCGCAACGCGCCCCGCGCCGTCGTGCGGGCCGCGGTGCTCTACGTGCTGCGCTGCCTCGTGGCTGAGGACATCCCGCTCAACGAGGGTTGCCTGCGCGGCATCGAGATCATCGCGCCGGCGGGGAGCATGGTCGACCCGGCACCTCCCGCGGCAGTGGTCGCCGGCAACACCGAGGTCTCGCAGGCGGTCACGGAGGCACTGTTCGGGGCGGTCGGCGTGCTCGCCGGTTCGCAGGGGACGATGAACAACCTGATCTACGGCAACGACCGCCACCAGAACTACGAGACGCTGTGTGGTGGAACGGGGGCCGGCCCCGGGTTCGACGGCTCCAGCGCGGTCCATTCGCACATGACGAACACGCGACTCACCGACCCCGAGGTGCTGGAGGCTCGACTGCCGGTACGGGTGCGGCGGATGCAGGTTCGCGCTGGCTCGGGTGGGGCGGGGCGGCACCGCGGGGGAGACGGCGTCATCCGCGCACTCGAGTTCCTCGAGCCCATGACGGTGACGATCGTCGCCAGCAATCGCCGCACGCAGCCGTTCGGACTGGTCGGCGGTGGGCCGGGCGCATCGGGGATCGACCTCATCATCAGTGCCGACGGCACGACGGAGCAACTGGCACCGCACGCCGAGGTCGAGGTCGCGGCAGGCGACGTCATCGAGATGCACACGCCCGGAGGCGGGGGCCACGGTGCGCCCGACGGGCCAACGAGGCCGGACGTTTGAGGTGTCCCCGGGTCGGGCATGGCTCTGGCAGCCAGCCCAGGGAGGGGACCCGTGGACCACACCACGACGCCGCGCCGGGACACGTTGACCAACGTCGCCATGGTCCTCGGCAGCCTGCTGCTCGCGGCGACGACGCTCGCGCTGTCGGGTGGGGAGGGGAGGGTGGACGACTCCGCCCACCTGGAGGCGATCCTCTCGGATCACTCGGTCGCCACGCTGACCTCCGCGCGAGCAGAGATCGGCGACCACCCTGACCGCCGGCTCGTCGAGCAGCTCAGGAAGGCACAACGCAAGGAGGCCGGCGGATTGCTGGCGAGCCTCGACGAGCGCTCGCCTGCGCCCCGGTCGCACCGCGCCCCCGTGCTCGCACACGTTTGAGGCGCCGACTCGGCGGGTACGGCTGAGGCGACCCGACCCAGGAGCCGACCCTTGCCACCTGCGACCGCCTCACGCCGGACTGACCGCCAGCCGGACACGAACGAACAGCGCCGGACCTACTGGCGCTTCGGGGCGATGATCGCGACATCCACGATCGTCATGTTCCTGCTGACCTACACCAACAGCAGCGAGGTCTTCGGGCACG
>JBFJMP010000455.1:0-2466 GCA_041633895.1 Nitriliruptoraceae bacterium | reverse complement strand
CCGCCGACCTCATGCAGCTGGGTGACGAGCGTCGGTTCGCGATCCCCGTCACGATGGTGTGCCCCGAGTACACCGCGGAAGCGTTGCTGGACTGGGTCGGACAGGGGGCGCTCGCAGAGGTGAGCGGGCTCACCCACGTCGAGTACGTGGACCTGCCAACCGGGCACTGGCCCCAGTTCACCCGGCCAGACGACCTCGCCGGGATCATCGCCGAGCGCGCCCACCCAACGGTCGTCGATGGGCACGGTCGCCTCCAACCGCCCCTGGCCGCGGGCGAAGCCCTCACCCTCGCCAGCTTCCTGGACCACCAACGACAGACCTTCGCGTGGAAGACCCGAGGGCTCGACCATGCGGGGCTCAACGCCACGACGGCGTCGTCGTCGCTGACGCTCGGGGGACTGCTCAAGCACCTGGCCCTGGTCGAGGAGAACTGGTTCAGCCACCGCCTGCACGGACGGGAGATGGGTGCGCCCTGGGATGGCGTCGACTGGGAGTCGGACCCGGACTGGCAGTTCCGTTCGGCCGCCGACGACACCCCGGAGGAGTTGCGGGAGTTGTGGGGCGGCGCGGTCGAGCGGTCACGTGCCCTGCTGGCGGCGGCCCTCGCTGAGGGTGACCTGGACCAGATGGCCGAGGAGAGCCCGCTGGATCCCCGCCAGATGAACCTGCGCTGGATCCTCGTGCACGTGATCGAGGAGTACTCGCGTCACAACGGGCACGCGGATCTGCTGCGGGAATCGATCGACGGCGTGACCGGCGAGTGACGGGACGGCGACGTTCCCTCGGCCCTGGGGATCGGGCCACTTCCGACCTCGCATCGGCGTAGATCTGGTCACCTCGTGGGAGGTGCGCCTCTCGAGGCGCTGCGTCCCTGACCGGGTCGGCGGGACTCGACTTGCTCCGCGCCGGGGCGAGGTGCAAACCTAGTCAGGTAAGGCATACCTAAGTTCTTGTTCGGACGGGTGTGCCGCCCCCCTCCCTCCTGCCGGAGCTCCTGCATGCGCACCCGCATCACTCGCACCCTCGCGGCCATCGCCGCCGCCACCCTCCTCGGGGCGTGCTCGGCCGACACCACGGCCGACACCACGGCCGACACCAGGGCCGACACCACGGCCGACCCCGCCGACGCCCCGACCTCCGACGCGGCGACGGACGGTTCCGACGCCCCGTCCTCAGCACGCGACGACGCGCTCGCCCGTGAGGTGGTCGAGGGCTACGCCGACGGGGTCCACGCCTCCTACGCCGCAAGCCTCACCTCGGCGCAGGCGATGGATGCCGCGATCGACGCCTTCCTCGCCGCCCCGACCGAGGACACGCTGGCGGCAGCGCGCCAGGCGTGGTTGACGGCGCGCGACGACTACGGCCCGACCGAGGCGTTCCGCTTCTACGGCGGCCCCATCGACGACGAGGAGGTCGGCGTGGAGGGCCTGGTCAACGCGTGGCCGCTCGACGAGGCCTACATCGACTACGTCGACGGTGACGCCGAGGCCGGCATCGTCAACGACCCCGAGGGCACGCCCGAGATCACGGTCGACGTGCTGCTCGGCATGAACGAGCTCGGCGGCGAGGCGAACGTCGCCACCGGCTGGCACGCCATCGAGTTCCTCCTCTGGGGCCAGGACCTCAGCGAGGAGGGTCCCGGCGAGCGCCCCGCCTCCGACTACGTCGACGCCCCGAACGCCGACCGCCGGGGGCAGTACCTCGCCGTGGCCAGCGACCTGCTGCTGGCCCACCTCGACGGCCTCGTCGCGGCATGGGATCCGGCGGCCGACGACAACTACCGCGCCGAGTTCCTCGCGCTCGACACTGATGCGGCGTTGGCCAACATCATCACCGGCATCGGCGAGCTGTCCCGCGGTGAACTGGCCGGCGAGCGGATGAGCGTCGCCTACTTCGAGCGGTCGCAGGAGGACGAGCACTCCTGCTTCTCCGACAACACCACGGCGGACATCGTGGGCAACGCCGAGGGCATCCGTCGGGTGATCGTCGGTGAGTACCCCGACGTCACCGTGCCGGGCCTGATCGACCTCGTCGGCTCCGTCGACGCGGGCCTGGCCGCGGAGCTGCTGGCGGCCGCGACCGACGGTGTCGCCGACGCTGCGGCGATCCCGGCGCCATTCGACGCCCACCTGCGTGAGGACGTGGCCGACGACGACCCGGGCCGCGCCGCCGTGCTCGCTGCGATCACGACGCTCGAGGACCAGGCTGACGTGATCGTCGCCGGCGCCGCCGCGCTCGGTGTGGACGTGGCGGTGTCGTGACCCGCACCGGGATCCCGCGACTCACGGTCGCGAGCCTCGCGCTCGCGACCATGGTCGCGTGTTCGGGGGGTGCCGCGGCACCCCCCGTCGACCTCGACGAGTTGCTGTCGACCGACGCCCTCGGCGGTGGGGTGACCGCCCGCGCGGTGACCGTGAACGCGTTCGGCCTGCCCGCGCCGGACCTGTCCCGCGACGAGCGTCGCGT
>JBFJMP010000454.1:0-2481 GCA_041633895.1 Nitriliruptoraceae bacterium | reverse complement strand
GTGGCCTTCGGCGTGGCCCGCGCACGGGCCCCCTCGTACGGAGCGCTGGACGACGAGGCGGCCTACCGGCGCCTCGTCGGCTACCTCGCGCGACGCGGCCACGCGGAAGGGCTGGCACGCAAGGTCGCGCGCGAGGTCATCTACGCCGAACGCGAGGCCGCCCGGGTCGCCGAACACTGAGGTTCGTGCCGGCCTTCGTGGTCGACCGGGTCCGGCGGTAGCCTGCGGTCCCGTGCCCGGTCGGGTGTCAGAGGAGGCAACCGTGGACGTCCTGCAGACCTGGATCATCGTCGGGATCCCCGGCCTGATCGTCACGGCCGCCCTGCTCGTCGGTCGCAACCAGCTCCGTGCCATCGCCGGCTACGTGGTCCTGTTCGCCCTCACGGCCGTGTTCCTCGTCGTGCCGGAGGACATCTACTCCGCCGCAGCGGTCGGGCTGATCGGATTCCTGCTGGTGGCCATGGGTCGCGGCATGCAGCCCGATCAGGCCCCTGAGCACCACGAGAACCGCCGCCGCTTCACCACCGCCCAGCACGACTGACGCCGCCGACCGGTGACCCCATGAGCCGCACGTACGCCATCCGCACCTTCGGGTGCCAGATGAACGTGCACGACTCCGAACGCGCCGCTGGCGTGCTCGAGTCGATCGGGTATCGCCGCGCGGACGACGACGCGACGGCCGACCTCGTCCTGCTCAACACCTGCGCGGTGCGCGAGAACGCCGACAACAAGCTGTACGGGACGCTCGGGCACCTCAAACGCCAGAAGGACGAGCACGGCACGTCGATCGTCGTCGGTGGCTGCCTCGCCCAGAAGGACGGCGCCACGATCGTCGAACGGGCGCCGTGGGTCGACCTCGTCTACGGCACGCACAACGTGGCCGAACTGCCGCGCCTGCTCGCCGACCTCGACTCCGACGCCATGCCGGTCGTCGAGCTGATCGAGGCGCTCGAGACCTACCCGTCCGCACTGCCCGCCAAACGCGACGTGCGCCACCACGCCTGGGTGTCGATCTCGGTCGGCTGCGACAACACGTGCACCTTCTGCATCGTCCCGACCCTGCGCGGTCCCGAGCGGTCGCGGATGCTGGGTGACGTGGTCGCCGAGGTGCAGGCGCTGGTCGCCGACGGCGTGGTCGAGGTGACCCTGCTCGGACAGAACGTCAACAGCTACGGCCGCGACCTGACGGGGCGCTCCGAGTTCGCACCGCTGTTGCGGGCCGTCGGGGAGGTCGACGGGATCGAACGCGTGCGCTTCACCTCACCGCACCCGCGCGACTTCACCGAGGACGTCCTGCACGCGATGGCCGAGGTGCCCACGGTCTGCGAACACCTGCACCTGCCACTGCAGTCGGGTTCCGACGAGGTGCTGCGGCGCATGCGACGGTCCTACCGCAGCCGTCGCTACCTCGACCTCGTGGCGCGCACCCGTGAACTGATGCCCGACGCCGCGTTGACCACCGACATCATCGTGGGCTTCCCGGGCGAGACCGACGACGACTTCGAACGCACGATGGAGGTCGTCGCGGCCAGCCGCTTCGACCAGGCGTTCACGTTCCAGTACTCGCCCCGCCCCGGCACGCCGGCCGCCGAGATGGTCGACGACTTCGTCGATCCGGACGTGGTCGCCGAGCGCTATCAGCGACTCGAACGGCTGACCCGCGACCACAGCCAGCAGGCGCACGACGGCCTCGTCGGGCGGACCCACGAGCTGCTGGTCGAGGCACCAAGCAAGACCGACGCCAGCCGGTGGTCCGCGCGCACACGCGGCAACCACCTCGTCCACCTCCCCGCACCGGACGACGCCGGCTTCGCGCCCGGGGACCTCGTACACGCCGAGGTCGTCGAGGCGGCCACGAACTACGCCATCGCCGCGGCTCCCACGGCGATCCGGCGCACGCCCGCAGGGATCGCCACGGCCGCGCGGATGGCGGTCGGCGCCAGCATGGCCGATGCCACCCGCCCCGACGGCTTCACCGCACCGGTGGGAGCGGCCACCGTCACCGAGACCCGACGCTCGCTGCCCATCCTGTCGTCGTGACGGCTGCTCCGGCCGTCGTGGCCATCGTCGGTCCGACGGCGTCGGGCAAGTCCGAGCTCGCGATGGATCGCGCCCGGGCGCTCGGCGGTGAGATCGTGGCCATCGACGCGTTCACGATCTACCGCGGCATGGACATCGGGACGGCCAAGCCCAGCCCGGCTGACCGCGCGGCGGTGCCCCACCACGTGATCGACGTCCTCGACCCGTCCGACGACGTGAGCGTGGCGTGGTTCCAGGGCGTCGCGCGCGCCGCCGTCGACGACGTGGTGGGGCGAGGCCGGACCCCCGTGCTGGTCGGCGGCTCCGGCCTCTACTTCCGCGCCGTTGTCGACGACCTGCGCTTCCCGCCCACGGATCCCGAGGTGCGAGCACGGATCGAGGCCCGGTGGGTCGACGACCCGCGGGGCGCGCACGCGCACCTCACGACGGTCGACCCGGACG
>JBFJMP010000453.1:0-2488 GCA_041633895.1 Nitriliruptoraceae bacterium | reverse complement strand
GCGGCCTGGGCCACGGCGAGCACGAGGCGCGCATCGTCGGTCTGTGCATCGTCGTACCGCAGCCCGCCCCGCGACCCGATGGTCGCCAGGCCCGGGGCATCCATCAGGACCTCGCGTACGGACAGCCGACGATGGGTGCGCGCGCCCTGCCCGATCCCAATGGCGTCGTACAGGCTCAGTCCCGCCCGGAGCATGAGCGCGTCCGCCACGGTGTCCACGGGGATCACGAAGCCGAGGGGTCGGACGAGGTGGGGCGCGAGGTCGCGGAGGCGGTTCCGCTCACGGACCCCCTCGACGACCATGGCGACGTCGCCGTTCGCGAGGTAGCGGACCCCACCGTGGATGAGTTTGGACGACTTCGACGAGGTGCCCGACGCCAGGTCCTCGCGTTCGACCAGGCCGACCCGATAGCCGCGCGTGACGGCATCCAGGGCGATGCCGGCACCCGTCGCACCGCCACCGACCACGAGCACGTCGAGCGACTCCGCGGTCAGGTGGTCGAGCACCTCGAGTCGACGGCTGGGAGCAGTTGCCACGACGACCTCGTCGAGTGGGGAGACAGTCTGGGCGCGGGTCGTAGGATGCCCGCACCGCGACGAGACTAGGACGTCAGTGATGCAGGACCGACTCGAACGCACCCAGGCCCAACTGCGCGCCCAGGGCTGCGCCGGCCTGTTCGTCGGTGCCAGTTCCGACCTGCGCTGGCTGCTCGGCTACCACGCCCTGCCGCTCGAGCGCCTGACGCTGCTCGTCCTGCCGGCTGACGGGCCCGGCCACCTCGTGGTCCCCGAGTTGGAGATGCCCCGGGCGGCGGCCTCGGGCGCCGGTGACCTCGTGGACCTGCAACCCTGGTCCGAGACCGACGACCCGTTCGCGCTGGTGGACCGGCTGGTGGACGGGGCGGGCGCGGACCGCGCCGGTCGCTGGGCCGTACAGGACCAGCTCTGGACCTCGTTCACGCTGTCCCTGCAGACGTCCCTGCCACGGGCGTCGTGGGAGCGTGGCTCGGAGATCACCGGGCCGCTGCGCATCCGCAAGACCCCGGCCGAGGTCGCGGCGCTGCGTGCTGTCGGCGCGGCGATCGACGAGGTCCACGCGGCCGTACCCGGACTGCTCCGGGCGGGTCGTACCGAGATGGAGGTCGGACGGGACATCGCCGAGCGAATCCTCGTGGACCACGACGAGGTGAACTTCGTCATCGTGGCCTCCGGGCCCAACGGGGCGAGCCCGCACCACGAGACGGGCAACCGCGTCCTCGAGGAGGGCGATGCGGTCGTCGTCGACATCGGGGGGACCATGGACGGGTACTGCTCGGACGAGACGCGCAACTACGCGATCGGGCGGGCGCCGGACGGCTACGACGAGATGCACCGCGTGCTCGAGGCAGCCCAGGCAGCCTCAGTCGCATCCGTGCGCCCCGGCGTGACCGCCGCCTCGATCGACGCGGCGGCCCGGGACGTGCTCGACGACGCGGGCTACGGCACCTGGTTCGTGCACCGCACCGGCCACGGCATCGGCGTGGACGCCCATGAGCCGCCGTGGATCGTCGGCGGCAACGAGCAGCTCGTCGAGCCGGGCATGGCGTTCTCCATCGAACCCGGGGTCTACGTGCCCGAGCGCCACGGTGCCCGCATCGAGGACATCGTCGTGGTGACCGACGACGGCGTGGAAGCGCTCAACCTCCGGCCGCACGAACTGACGATCACATGACCGACGCCGACTCCACCCCGATCGCTGCCGACGGGTCCGACGCAGCAGCGGCGGAACCCGACGGGATCGATGCCCTGCGCCGACGACGCCTCGTCCGCATCCCCCTGTGGTCCGCGGGGATCGGCGTGGGCCTGGCCATCGTGTCCGGTGTCCTCGGCAGCGAGGGCCGCGCGAGCGTGGCCATCCTGATGCTGGTCCTCGCGTCCGGCCTGGCGGTCGCCGCCCTGTACGGGGTGATGACCGCGATCCTCGACGACATGCGGGGCCACGAGGTGTCGCGCGCCAGGCTCCTGTTCGTCGGTGGCTGGTTCTTCGGGTCCACGGCACTGATGGCGATGGTGGCCAGCATCGGGGGCTGACACCCCGATTTCGGACCCTGCCGGTGCTACGGTCGGCAACAGGCCGCAACAGGGCAGCCGCGTTCGGGTGGCAGGCGTTGGACACGGACAGCACGACGAGCACCACGATCGAAAGCAGCCCTGCCCCGGGGCCGTTCCCGGCAGGCCAGGGGCGGGCGACGTCCAGTCGACCGCGTGGCGTCCTGCTCACCGCGGACCGGGTGGTGACCCTCGGTCACGGGCGCGTGCGGGCCCGTGCCGTCCTGGTCCGCGGCAGCCGTGTGGTCTGGGTGGGCGACGACCCCGACCGCGCCCCAGCGCACGGCGAACGGGTGGACCTCGCCGGCTGCGCCATCGGCCCCGCCTTCGTGGACTCGCACGTCCACATGACCCCGCCCGGCATCGCCCTGCTCGGACTGGACCTGTCCGGCGTGCAGTCG
>JBFJMP010000452.1:0-2508 GCA_041633895.1 Nitriliruptoraceae bacterium | reverse complement strand
TCCGCGGGGGCGCTGGTCGTGCTCGTCGACGGCGTGCCGGCCGTGCTCGTCGAGCGGGGCGGGCGTTCGTTGGTGACGTTCGCGACCACCCCCACTCCCACCCCATCCCCCCGCCCGGGCGACGGTGGCTGGGTGGCTGCGCTGGCGGACCTCGTCGACCGCGGGCGCGTGCGCAAGCTCGACATCGGTCGGATCGACGGCGGCGACGTGCACGACTCACCGTGGGCCGAGGTCCTGCGCGCCGGAGGGTTCGTCGACGAGCCACGCGGACTGACCTACCGAGGGCGGCCTCGGACGGCCCGGTGACGAAGTTCCCGAAAGTCGCGTCAGGTGCTCGGAATGCATCGATACGCGCTCTAACCTGCCAGAGACCGCCAATCAAAGGACGCGCGGATGGCAGACAACGTCGTTGTCACCTCGAAGGTGAAGGAGGCCGTCAAGGGCCACGAACTGCGCATGTCGGGCGACGTGCCCGACGCGCTGAACGCCAAGGTCCAGGAGATCCTGAAGGCCGCTGCTCAGCGCGCCAAGGACAACGGTCGCGGCACGCTGCGCCCGTACGACCTGTAGCCCTTCACGCCGTTCGGAACCCTCCGAACCGGATTTCGATGACCCCGCCAGGCACCCGGTTTTCGGTGCCACGGCGGGGTTGTCGCCGTTCTGTGGCCGTTTGGGGCGCCACGGACCGCGTCGGGGGCTGCGCGGCCGCCGGCCGGCAGGACATCGCGTGCTCCGGAGGGCGCCGTGCCTGAGGGTGACACGATCCACCGCCTGGCGCGTCGTCTGGCCCCGGTGCTCGACGGTGTGGACCTCGTCGCCGCCGACTTGCCGCGACTCGTTCGGGTGCTGCCCGTCCCGACCACCGGAGTCGGCGTCACCGCGCGTGGCAAGCACCTGCTGATGCGCTTTCGGTCCAGCGGGGCCGAATCGGCACTCGTGCTGCACTCCCACATGCGCATGACCGGCTCCTGGCGCATCAACGAGCGCCCAACGCCCGTCCGATATGCCCGCTCCAGGGTGCGCGCGCGGCTGCGAACCGCCACCCACGACGTCACCTGTCTGGACGCCCCGGTCGTCGAACTGCTGGACGAGGGCGCCCTCGCGCGTCATCCCGTCCTCTCGCGGCTGGGCCCCGATCTCGTGCTGCCCGACACCGATCCGGCCCAGGCCGCGGACCGGGCGACACGACTCGCATCCGGTGACCTCCCCGTCGTCGAGGTCCTGCTCGACCAGCGACTCGCGGCCGGGATCGGCAACGTCTACGCCAGCGAACTGTGCTTCCTGTGCGGCGTCGACCCGCGCACGCCGTGGGGCGAGGTCGCCCCTGCGGCGCGCACCTGCCTGTACGAGCACGCTGCCCGGCTGCTCCGCGCCAACCTCACCACGACGCGGCGGACCACCGTGCCGGATGCGCCCGCGGGGTCCCTGTGGGTCTACGAACGCGCCGACCGAGCCTGTCGACGCTGTTCGACCCCGATCGTCGTCCGACGCCTCGGCACCGGCGCACGGCCCACATGGTGGTGCCCGTCCTGTCAACCCGCTCAGTAGCCTGCACAGCACCCGGGAGGAGCCATCGTGTCGACGCCGTCGCTGTCGGACCTCGAGATGGATGCGTGGCGCGGATTCCTCGAAGCGCATCGTCGAGTCATGGACGTGCTCGAGGACGAGTTGCGCACGGACCAGGACCTCCCGCTCGCCTGGTACGACGTCATGGTGCAGTTGAGCGAGGCGCCCGAGCGGACGCGACGGATGCAGGACCTCGCCGATGCCGTCCTGCTGTCCAAGTCGGGGCTGACCCGTCTCGTCGACCGGATGGAGCGGGCCGGGATGGTCGTCCGCGAGCCCTGCGCGGGCGACCGACGTGGGATCAACTGCCGCCTGACCGGTGCTGGCATGCAGCGCCTCATCGACGCCAGCCCGACCCACCTCGCCGGCGTGCGCGAGCACTTCGTCGACCTGTTGGAGCCGGGCGAGGCCGCCATACTGGCACGCGCGCTCGGCAGGATCGCCGAGCGCGCGTGTGGGGACGGGTGACCGTCCGGAAGACCGGACTGGTCAGGCCTGCGGGGCCAGCTGCACGGACAGCTCGACCCGGACGGCCTTGCTGACGAGCACGCCGCCCGTCTCCAGCGCCTGGTTCCAGTTGATGTCGAAGTCGTCGCGGTTGAACTCCGCGGTGGCCTCGAAACCGGCCTTGGTGTTGCCCCACGGGTCGGTCTGCAGGCCGAAGAAGCTCACGTCGAGCGTGACGGGCTGTGCAACGCCGCGGATGGTCAGCGTGCCGGGGATCTGGTAGCGGTCGCCCTCGACGTGCTGGACGGCGGTGGAGCGGAACGTGATCGTCGGGTGGTTCTCGACGTCGAGGAAGTCCGCCGAGCGCAGGTGCTCGTCACGGTCGGCGTTGGACGAGTCGATGCTCCGGGCGTCGATCGAGACCTCGACGGTCGAGTCGGTGATGTCCTCGGCGACCAGCACGGTGCCGGAGAACGAGGTGAATCGGCCGCGGAC
>JBFJMP010000451.1:0-2511 GCA_041633895.1 Nitriliruptoraceae bacterium | reverse complement strand
GTCCGCTGCCCGACCACCTCGTCGCGCTCGTAGCCCAGCCAGGTCAGCAGGGTCTGGTTCACCTTGACGACCAGGCCATCCGGCGTGGTCGACAGGTACCCGCACGGGGCCTGCTCGTACAGATCCTCCGGGTCGTCCAGCCGGAGTGCCTCCGTGAAGTCATCGAGGGCGTCGCGTCTCGGCATGGACTCCGTCACGCCAACATCGGGTGCGAGGACGTCATGCCGGCACCATCGCCCGCAGGAAGGCCTGCATCGCCTCGATCGTCTCCTCCGGCGCACTGAGGTTCGGGCAGTGCCCGGTGGCGGTCAGCTCCCGGTAGTGCCCGGCCGGGATCGCCTCGCTGACGTAGCGGCCGACCGCCGTCGGGGCGATCACGTCGTCCGAGCACTGCAGCACAAGTGTGGGCGCCCCCACCTGCGCGAGCTCGTCGCGGTTGTCCGAGAGGAACGTGACGCGGGCGAACCGCCGCGCGATGTCGGGATCGGACTGGCAGAAGCTGGCGGTGAGCTCCTGTCCCAGCTCGGGTCGGTCGGCGTTGCCCATGATCACCGGGGCCATCGCCGCGGACCAGCCGAGGTAGTTGGACGCCAACGACTCGAGCAGCTCGTGGATGTCATCGGCCCCGAAGCCTCCGACGTACGGCGGGTCGGACTCCGGGTCGTCGATGTAGCGGGGCGACGGGCCGACCAGGACCAGGGCGCGGAAGCGGTCGGGCTCGCGGATCTCCGCGAGCACCCCGATCATCGCGGACACCGAGTGACCGACGAACACGACGTCACGCAGGTCCATCTCGTGGATGATGTCGAGCACGTCGCTGGCGTAGCCGTCGAGGCCGTTGTGCCGCTCGGGGTCGTAGGCGGCAGGATCCGCACGACCCGCCCCTGCGTGGTCGAAGAGGATCACCCGGTGGTCGGCCTCGAACGCCGGCGCGACGAAGCGCCACATGTTCTGGTCACAGCCGAACCCGTGGGCGAAGAGCATGGGCGTGCCGTCCGGCCGCCCCGACTCCCTGACGTTGTGACGCTGGCGAGTGTCCATCGCCCAACGGTATCGAAGCGGTGTTTCCGGCGACGTCCGGATGTGGGCCCGCAGCCTCACAGGCGACACCTGCTGGTCGGGGCGCGGCGGTAGCGTCGATGCCCACGCCGCCCTGCGCGACGCGGACGAACCCGGTCAGATCGCCACGGGCGACGCGGTAGTGGTCGAGCCGACCACGTAGTCGGCCGGGTCGAACGTCGCGGTGCGGCGACGGTACTCGCCGACGGTGCCGGGCCAGTTGGTCGGGCTGTACCCCTCGTCGTTGAGGTACCACGACTCGCAGGACCCCCACACCAGGTCGCGTTGGCGTTCGTGCATCTCGTCGCGGAAGCGCGTGGCGACCTCCGGACGGACCTCGAGGGTTGCGGCGCGCGTGCGGTGCAGGTGCTCGACCGCACCCTGCAGGTGGGCCATCTGCTGCTCGATCATCGCGACGATCGAGTTGGACCCGAGGTTGGTGTTCGGGCCGTACACGAGGAAGAGGTTCGGGAAGTCCGGGACGGTGATGCCGAGGTAGGCGGACGGCTCGCGCCCCCACGCCCCGTGCAGGGTCAGGCCATCGCGCCCCACCACCTCGATGCCCTTGAGGAAGCCCATCGTGTCGAACCCGGTCGCCCACACCAGCACGTCGAGGTCGATCGCCTCGCCGTCGCGGGTGATGACGCCGGTGGGGGTGACGGAGGCCACGCCGCCGTGGACCAGGTCGACGTCGTCGCGGGCGAACAGCGGATACCAGTCGTTGCTGAACAGGATGCGCTTGCACCCGAAGCGGTAGTCCGGGATGACCTTGGCCCGGACCTCGGGGTCGGGCACGGCCTTCTCGATGCGACGCTCGACGGCGCGTGACCACTGGGCGGCGAAGCGGTAGTCCTCGCGGAAGCCGACCTTGGTGCGCCACTCGGCGAACCACCAGAACAGCAGGCGGATGAGGCGCCCGATGGCGGGGACGCGGCGCATCAGGGACTGCTGGCGCGGCGAGAACTCCTTGTTGGGGCGGTAGATCGCCCACGGGCTGGAGCGCTGGAACACGACGAGGCGGTCGACCTCGTCGACGACAGCGGGGCCGACCTGGATGGCGCTGGCGCCGGTGCCGATGAGGCCGACTCGCTTGCCGGCGAGGTCGACGTCGTGGTCCCACTGGGCGGTGTGGAACTGGGGCCCGGCGAAGTCCGCGCGCCCCGGCAGGTTCGGCGTGACCGGGTTCGACAGCTGGCCGGTCGCCCCGACGAGGATGTCCGCGGTGAACGTGCGCCCGTCCTCGGTCTCGACCGTCCAGGCCGCGGCGTCCTCGTCGAAGGTGGCACGGGTCGCGTTGGCCCCCGTCACGACGTGGCGGGTGACACCGAAGTCGGCCGCGACGCCCTGGAGGTAGTCGAGGATCTCGGGCTGCCGGGGGTAGACCGCGGACCAATCGGGGCGCTGGGCGAAGGAGTAGGAGTAGAGGTGGCTCGGGACGTCGCACGCGGCGCC
>JBFJMP010000450.1:0-2526 GCA_041633895.1 Nitriliruptoraceae bacterium | reverse complement strand
GGGGCGCGTCGGCGCCCCGCGGCCACGCGCCCGCGTCGGTGCGGCGGCGCGTTCGCGTGCCGCTTCCCGGGCGCGCTCGCGCGCACGCTCGCGACGCCCCGCGTCGTCGTCACGACGCCGGAAGGCGCTCAGCTCGGCCTCCAACCGTGCGCGCTCGGCCTCCTGGCGCCGACGTTCGCGTTCGACGGCCTCCGCGCGTACGGCGGCAGCCTCGTCGAGGTCGCGCTCGAGTGCGGCGATGCGCCCGTGCGCCGCAGCGAGTTCGGACTGGAGCCGTGCGGCATCGGCCGTGGCGGCATCGGCTCGCGCCGACTCGCCCTGCAGTCGCCGGCGTGCGTCGTCGCGCTCCTCCCGCGTGTTCCGCAGGCGGTCCCGCAGCCGCTGCAGGCGCTCCTCGTCCACCGCCGGGACGGTGGCGTCGGCTGGCGGCCGGTCGTTGCCGTGGCCCACATCCGGGGCTGGCGCCGGACCCGACAGGGCGATCGCGAGGTCGGTGGCGAGGGCCTCGTCGGCCATGACCCGGCGACGAAGGTCGCGCCACAGGCGGACGTCGTCGACGAGCATGGTCAGGGCATCGGTGCGAGCGCGTCCGCGCTGCAGGCGCTTGGGCGGCGCCGCGGCGACCCGGCGGTGGGTGGCTGACCGCTCCCCCACGTCGGTGTCGACCAGGGTGCGACGCAGGTGCGGGACGACCCGGGCCCACAGGCGCTCGTCGACGCGATCCCACATCGAGACGGCAGGCGCCGACGTCGGAACGTCCGGGTCCCCCACCGACTCCCTCAGTTCTGCGAGACGATGACGCCCAACTGGTCCAACTTCGACAGGAACTCGGCGACCGGTTCCCCCTCGTGGTGCGCCAGGGCGTCCAGGTCGTCGTAGCGGACGAAGAGCAGGTGCGAGTGGTCCCCACGGCGGTGCTGGAGGAACGTGAGGAACTCGACGACGGGCTCGAGGTGCGACTCGCGCGCCTTGGTCACGTCCATGCGCACGGAACCGGGGGCGCCGCGGTCACGGTTCGACCCCTCACGCCGGGCCGGGAGCGCCACCGGCGCCTCGTGCTCCTCGAACGGCTCCGGGAGCCAGAGGTCGTCGTCGGGCAGCGACTGACGGCGCATGCGCGCGGCGACCGCGCCGAGGGCGGCGGCCACGGCGGCAACGAGGACCTTGCGCGTTCGCATGCCACGACCGTACACGTGCCATCGGCCGAGGGTGCGGGAACGGGCACACGATCCTCGGACCCGATTCTGGGTCCCTCAGCGCGTCAGGCCGACTCGGCCGCGTCCTCGTCACCGCTCAACGCGACCTCGACCTCGATCGCGTCGTCGCGGTGGCACCAGCGACACGTGACCGACTCGACCTCGAGGGCGAGCACCTCTTCCTCCTCGACGTGGCGCCCGCCACCGAGGTCGAAGTGGTGGAAGGTCCGCGACCGCGCCGTGCTGACGACGTCGAAGCGCGTGACGTTGCCGCACCCGGTGCAGCGGTAGCGGTGGCCGGCGGACAGGCCAGCGGCAAGGTCGGTCATGCGGGGTCCTCTCGGGTGCTCTGCTGTCGGGCGCGGGCGGCGACCAGCCACGGGGGTTCACGGGTCAACGGGGTGCGCAGGACCTCGTCGTCGAACCAGGGTCCGGAGTCCATCACCGGCAGGTCCGGGTAGCCGATCTCGACGCAGGCCTGTGCGTCGGCCGTCGCGGCCGCGACACCTTCGCAGAACACGCGCAACTCGTCGACATCGATGCCGTGGTGCACCGACGGCACGCCCTCGAGGTTGGCGAGCACCTTGCGGCACGTCGCGACGACCCCGCCGGGGTTCCCGCGCTGGTGGTGCACGCAGGTCACGGCGACCTGGATGACGCCCTTCCAGAAGTCGCGGTCCTCGTCCGGGGCGTGGTGCCACACGTGTTCGAGGCACTCGTGCGCCTCGAAGTACCGCCGTTGGTCCCACAGCCAGTGAGCGGCTGCGAGCGCCTCCTCCACCGTCTCGACCGGCCAGTCCTCCGCCAGGTCCGTCCGGGTGGTGTCCCGCGGCAACGGCCGCCCCGTGCGGTCGCGCGGGCGCGCCATCTCGGGCATCCCGTACTCGTTGCGATCGCGGTCGGTGGCCACCGTGCCTCGTGGGTCGTGGTCGTGTGGTCGGGAGGGTACGGCGGGGCGCAACGGCGGTAGCGTCGCCCACATGCCAGAGCTCCCCGAGGTCGAGTCCGTCCGGCGCCAACTCGCGCCGCGACTGGTCGGGCGCGTCGTGACGGACGTGTGGGTCGACCCCCACCCGTCGCAGCGGATCTCTCGTGTCGACGACGTCGTGGGCGGTCGCATCCTCGACGTCCGGCGACGTGGCAAGTACCTGCTGCTCCCGCTCGACGGTGACCGTGACGGCATCGACCTCGAACTCGTCCTGCACCTCGGCATGACCGGCTCGTTCCGGTTCCAGCCCACCCATCCGGGGCCCGACGACGAGGTGTTCGACCACGTCCGCGTGCGCTTCCACCTCGACGACGCCACGGACCTCGTGTTCCGGGATCCGCG
>JBFJMP010000449.1:0-2555 GCA_041633895.1 Nitriliruptoraceae bacterium | reverse complement strand
AACGGCTCCTGGGTGCCGGGCGCGTGGTGACCGACGCCGACGTGACAGCGGCGCATGCACGGGACCAGGCGGGACTCGTGCCCGCGGGGACGCCGGCGTGCCTGGTTCGAGCCCGTTCGGTCGATGACGTGGTGCAGACCCTGAAGCTGGCCGACGAGCACCTCGTCGCCGTCGTGACCCGCGGCGCGGGCACCGGCCTCGCCGGTGGTGCGAACGCGGTGGACGGCTGCATCATCCTCGACGTCTCGGGGATGGACCGGGTGCTCGAGATCGACCCGGTCGCACGGACGGCGACGGTCGAGCCAGGCGTCATCAACGCCGACCTCGTTGCCGCCGTCGCCGAGCACGGCCTGTGGTACGCCCCGGACCCGGCGAGCCGAGCGATCTCGAGCATCGGCGGGAACATCGCCACGAACGCAGGGGGTGCCTGCTGCCTCAAGTACGGGGTGACCGGTGACCATGTCGCGGGCCTGACGGTCGTGGTGCCGGGGGGCCGCATCGTCCGCACCGGGGCCCGGACCGCCAAGGACGTCGCGGGACTGGACCTGACGCGCCTGCTGATCGGGTCGGAGGGCACGCTGGGCGTGATCGTCGCGGCCACCGTGCGACTGCTCCCCACGCCGGCCCCGCCGGCCACCCTCGTCGCGTCGTTCCCGACGCTGGCGACCGCCGGCGCGGCGATCGTGGCGTTGCAGGCGCAACCCGACCTGTCGCTGGTCGAGTTCATGGACCGTACGACGGTCCGCGCGGTCGAGGCGCACATTCGCATGGGACTGGACACGGATGCCGAAGCCCTCGTCCTCGTGCAGTCGGACTCGCTGCGAGCAGCGGCGGACGTGGCGGCCTGCGAGACGCTCTGCGCGGAGCACGGGGCCTCGTTCGTTGCAGCAACCGACGATCCCGTGGAGGGGGAGCAGTTCCTGCACGCCCGGCGCATGGCGCTGCCCGCCCTCGAGAGCCGCGGTGCCGTGCTGTTGGACGACGTCGCGGTCCCGGTCGAGCGCATCCCGGACCTCCTGCGTGCGGTCGACGTGATCGCGGACGACCACGACCTGGTCATCGGGACGTTCGGGCACGCCGGCGACGGCAACGTGCACCCGACGATCGTCTTCGACCCGACGGACACGGACTCGGAGGCGCGCGCCCGCGCGGCGTTCGTCGCCATCGTGCGTGCCGCGGTGGAGATGGGCGGGACGATCACCGGCGAACACGGGGTCGGCCTGCTCAAGCGTGACCTCCTCGAGGAGGTCGCCGACCCGACTGCGCTGGCCCTCATGCAGGGCATCCGGCGCGTGTTCGATCCCAACGGGATCCTCAACCCGGGGCGTGGGTACTGAGGGACCGGCGCCGGTCGGTCAGCCGTCGACGACGGCCGGCCGGACGTTGCGACCTGAGGTGCCCGTTGACGTGGCCAGCAGGCGGGTGATGTCGTCGCTGGGCGCGGGTCGAGCGAACAGGTAGCCCTGGCCGCGGCGGCAGTCGAGCGCGCGGATCTCGGCCAGTTCGCTGTCGAGCTCGATGCCCTCGGCGACGGTCTCGAGGTGCAGGGTGTGGCCGAGTTCGACGATGGCGCGCACGATGGCGGGGTGCTGGGTGCCGTCGACCAACCCCTCGATGAACGCCCGGTCGATCTTGAGCACGTCGACGGGGAACTGCTGGAGGTAGGACAGGGACGAGTACCCGGTCCCGAAGTCGTCGATCGCGACGCGGACGCCGAGCTCGCGGATGGCCCGCAGTGTCGGCGTGACCTGGTGAACCGGATCGGCGAGCACCGACTCGGTCACCTCGATGATCAGCAGGCGCGGGTCGAGCCCGGTGCTCGCCAGGGCCGCGGTGATGTCCGCGAGCACGTCACCGTGGGTCAGTTGGTGCATGGACACGTTGACGGACATCTCCAGCGGAGCCCGGTCGGGGAACTGGCGCTGCCAGTCCATGGCCTGACGGCATGCCTCGTGGAGCACCCAGCGGCCGATGGGGATGATGTCCCCGGACACCTCCGCGATCGGGATGAAGTCCAACGGCGGGATCTGGCCCCGCTCCGGGTGGTCCCAGCGCAGCAGTGCCTCGACACCGACGACGTGGCCGTCGTCGAGGGTGACCACGGGCTGGTAGTGGAGGACGAGTTGGCCGAGCGGCAGTGCCTCGGCGATCTCGGCCTCGAGCCGGAGGCGGTCGAGGATCGTGACGCGCATCGTCGGTTCGAACACCTCGAAGCGGCCCTTGCCACCGCGCTTGGCCATGTACATCGCGATGTCGGCGTTGCGCAGCAGTTCGTCCGTGCTCGCGCCGTCGTCGTCGAGGGCGACACCGATGCTCGCCGCGAGGGTCAGGCAGCGACCGTCCACCTCGATCGGCTGGTGGAGGGAGTCGAGGATCCGGCTGGCGATCCGTGCGGAGTCGGCGGGTTGTGCGAGGTCGTCGAGGAGGACCGCGAACTCGTCACCACCGAGGCGCGCGGCCGTGTCGTCCGTGCGGATCTCCCGGCGCAGCCGGTCTGCGACCTCGACCAGCACGGCGTCACCGACGGCGTGGCCCAGCGAGTCGTTGTTGGTGTT
>JBFJMP010000448.1:0-2555 GCA_041633895.1 Nitriliruptoraceae bacterium | reverse complement strand
TGCTCGGGCTGTCCGACGCCGACCTCGGCACGCCGTTCTTCAAGGCCGTGGACATGCGGGACGACGCGGGCGTGCGCTGCGACGGCGGGTGGTTGCCGTCCGGTGACGTAACGACGCGCATCGCCGAGCAGGTCCTGCGCGTCGCACTGCCGGACGGTCGCATGCGGTCCGTGGCGCTCGCCGGCCGGGTGCACGACGACCGCACCGTGCTGACCTTCCGCAGCGCCGGTCGCCGCGAACGCGTGGACGCGGCCCGCAGTGACCTGGTCGCGACGGTGTCTCACGAGATCCGTTCGCCGCTGACGTCGGTCAAGGGCTTCACGTCGACCATGCTGCGCAAGTGGGACCGTTTCTCGGACGAGCAGAAGCGCACGATGCTCGAGACCATCAACCACGATGCGGACCGGGTGACCCGCCTGCTGCAGGAGTTGCTGGCCGTGTCGCGGATCGACGCCGGTCGCCTGCAACTGCACCGCCAGCACGTGGACCTCGAAGCCGTGCTCGTCGGCCTCGTCGAACGCGCCCGCCACCGCGACGAGGGCCTCGGCCGGCAGATCGACGTCGAGATCCCCGGCGACCTCCCGTCCGTCCTGGCCGATCCCGACAAGATCGAGCAGGTGTTCACGAACCTGCTCGAGAACGCCCTGAAGTACGCCCCCGACAGCCCCGTCCGCATCGTGGCCAGCGTCGAGGACGCGGCCGTGTCCGTGACGGTCGCCGACGACGGCCCGGGCATCCCGGCCGACCAGACCCGTCGGATCTTCGAGAAGTTCGGCCGTGGGCGGGGGCAACGCCGCTCGGGAACGGGCCTTGGGCTCTACATCACCCGTGGTCTCGTGGTCGCCCACGGTGGCTCGATCACCTGTGAGTCCGCCGAGGGTGACGGTGCGACGTTCACCGTCGTCTGGCCCCGCGTCGAGGACTGACCGGCGGCCGCGGGTGGGAACCGGAGCGGGGCCGTGCGGCACTACCCTCACTGCTCACGCACGAACCCTTCCCGTCCATCACCACCATGAGGCCTGCTCCCGTGTCGGACATCGAAACGATCCAGGCCGAGGCGCTGGCCGCGGTCGACGCCGCGACCGACCTCGCCGCCCTCGACGACGTACGTGTGCGCTTCACGGGTCGTCGCTCGGACCTCGTCGCCATCCAGAAGACGATGGGCGGCCTCGAACCGGACGAGCGCAAGTCGTTGGGGCAGGCGCTCAACGCGTTCAAGTCCGCGTTCCAGACCGCCTTCGACGCCCGCCTCGCCGCCCTCGAGGCTGCGGCGCTCGACGAGCGCCTGGCCCAGGAGCGCCTCGACCTGACGCTGCCGCCGCGGGTCGTGCCACCCGGCCGCCCCCACCTGCTGACGCAGGTCGAGGAGGCCATCGTCGACGTCTTCATCGGGCTGGGGTACCAGGTGGCCGAGGGCCCGGAGGCCGAGTCGACCACGTTGGCCTTCGACGCCATGAACATCCCGAGCGACCACCCGGCTCGCCAGGAGATGGACACGATCTACGTGGAGGACGGTGAGCTCGACGAGTTCGGGCTGCGCACGGTCGTTCTGCGTCCTCACACCTCGCCCGTCCAGGCCCGCGTCATGATGGCGCAGGAACCGCCCATCGCCGTGGTCGTGCCGGGGCGGGTCTACCGCCGTGACACCCTCGACGCCACGCACTCGCCGGTCTTCACGCAGGTCGAGGGGCTCGTCGTGGGGGAGGGGATCACGATGGCCGACCTGCGCGGGACGCTGCTGGCGTTTGCCCGCGCGCTGTTCGGGGACGAGCGCGAGATCCGCATGCGTCCGTCGATGTTCCCGTTCACCGAGCCGTCGACCGAGGTCGACGTGACCTGGGGGACGAACGACGACGGCACCCCGCGATGGCTCGAGATCCTGGGCGCCGGCATGGTCGACCCCGAGGTCCTGACGTTCTGTGGGATCGACCCCGAGCGCTACACGGGCTTCGCCTTCGGCATCGGCGTCGAGCGCGTGGCCATGCTGCGCCACGGCGTCGAGGACATCCGTGACTTCTTCGAGGGTGACCTCCGCTTCCTCGAGCGCTTCTGACACGCGGGCCCCACCCGTTCCACCCTCTTCGCAAGGACAGCAGTCGTGAAGGTTCCGATCTCCTGGCTCCGGACGTTCGTCGACGTCGACATGCCGGTGCCCGAACTGGTCGAGTTCATGGGCCGCAACGGCCTCGAGGTCGACGAGGTGCGCACCCCCGGCGCCGGCATCCGTGACGTGATCACCGCCCGGGTCCTGTCGTGGGAGCCACACCCGGACGCCGACAAGCTGCGGGTCGTGCACGTGACCCACGGCGACGACGACGTCGAACTGGTCTGTGGTGCGGCGAACTTCGACACGGGTGATGTGGTCGTGCATGCCCAGGTCGGGGGCGCGATCCCCGGGCTCGAACTCGCTGCGCGCGCCATCCGGGGCGTCACGTCGAACGGCATGCTGTGCTCCGCGCGTGAACTGGAGCTCGGCGACGACCACGACGGGATCATGATCCTGCCGCCGGACACGCCGCTCGGGGTGCCGATCGCGGACCTCCTCCCGCTGGGGG
>JBFJMP010000447.1:0-2565 GCA_041633895.1 Nitriliruptoraceae bacterium | reverse complement strand
GTCGAGCATCGCCTCGGTGAACAGGCCCTTGTAGGTGCCCGCCGCCGCGATCGAACTGACGTGGTGGAAGCGCGTCGGGCGGATCCGGTTGACCACCTCGACGACGTGGCGGGTGCCGTCGACGTTGGCGGCCTGCTGGGCCTCGAGGTCAGCGGTCACGTCGTAGACCGCCGCGAGGTGGAACACGTGGTCGACGGTGCCCTTCAGCTCGTCGAGCTGCGCCTTCGACAGGCCGAGGCGCGGCTTGGACAGGTCGCCGACGAGCGGGGTCACCCGACGCTTCGTGGTGCCCCACGCCTTGATGCGTTCGTCGAGGCGGTCCTGGGACGACTCGCGTACGAGGCAGATCACGTTGCTGCCCTTGCGAGCCAGCAGTCGTTCCACCAGTCGGCCACCGATGAAGCCGGTGGCGCCCGTCACGAGATACGTCGTCATTGGATCCGCCTCTTGCCGTGCAGCATGAGTGCCCCCTCGGCACTCCCGGGCGCACACGCTAGGTGCGCACCGGTTCCGGTGCTCGGGATCGGACATCCGATCGGGGTCGAGTTCGGCCGCGACCTCCCCGGCTCGTAGGCTCCGAGGTCAACGCACCGCACAACGGATGGAGCACCGATGAGCGATGTCATCGCACAGGTCCTGGCCGGCAACGCCTCGTACGCGGAGGAGTTCCACGACCCGAACCTGCCGACCGCGCCGGGCAAGCACGCCGCGCTCGTGACCTGCATGGACTCGCGGATCGACGCCCTGGCGGCGTTCGGCCTCAACCTCGGTGACGCGCACATCGTCCGCAACGCCGGGGCGGTCGTCACCGACGACATGGAGCGCTCGCTGCTGCTGTCGCAGTACGCGATGGACACGCGGACGATCCTGGTCATCGGCCACACCCGCTGCGGCCTGATCGGTGTGGACGAGGAGGCCGTCGGCGACACCGTCGAGGCCCACACGGGGGCGCGCCCCACGTTCCCGATCGGGTCGATCACCTCCGCGGAAGCGGGCGTGAGTGCCTCGGTGAAGCGGTTGCGGCGATCGCCGGTGCTGCGGCACACCGACGACGTCCACGGCTACGTCTACGACGTCGACACGGGGCGCCTGACCCCCGTCGACTGACATGGTCGCGCGCGTCCTTGTCCGGGAGTGATCCCGGCCGACGTCCTTGAGGTCGTCACTCAAGGACCCAGACATGCGTGCCCAGGCCAGAACCTCCACCTCACTTCGCAGCCTGCTGCTGCGAACGCTCCTCGTCGCCGCCGTCATGGCGTCGGCCTCGCTGCTCGTCGCCAACGGCACCCGGGCCGCGTTCGTGTCCACGACGGTCAACGACGCCAACGCCTGGGAGGCCGGTTCCGTCACCATCAGCGACGACGACGGTGGCTTCGCGATGTTCGACGTGGGTCCTCTGCTGCCGGGTGACACCGGTGAGAACTGCATCGAGGTGACGTACAACGGGAACGTGACGGCCGGCGTCGACATCGTCATGTACGCGGCCACGTCCGGCAACCTCGCCGGTGACGTGGACGTGGCGGTCGAGATCGGCACGGGCGGCGGCTTCGGTGACTGCACCGGCTTCGCCGGGGCGTCCGCCTTCACCGGCACCCTGACCGGGCTGTCGACCGCGCACTTCGACTACGGCTCCGGCATCACGATGTGGTCACCCGGCGCGACGGGTCAGTCCCGCGTCGTCCGCATCACCTGGACGCTGGGCACCGACACGCTGTCGAGCCAACAGGGCGAGACCGCTGCAGCCACCTTCACCTGGCAGTCGCAGGGCTGACCCCCCAGCCTGAGGCAGGGAGGCACGACCCATGCCGGAGTCCGGCCGTCGGTGGCGTCGGTCCCGCTACGTCGCGGGCCTGGTGTGCCTCGCCGCGCTCGCATGGGTCGTGACCCTCGCCGGCTGGGCGGGCGTGGGGCGCCTCGCCCTCGGGTGGGACGTGCGAGTGGTCACGTCCGGGTCCATGACGCCGTTGCTCGAGCCGGGTGACCTCGTCCTCGTCGACCCGGAGGCCACGGCCTCCGAGGTCGGTCAGGTCATCCTGTTCGACGGCCCGTCAGGGCCCATGCTGCACCGCATCGTCGAGGTGGCCGAGGAGGGCCTGCGGACCCGAGGTGACGCGGTCGAGGTCGCGGACCCCGAGCTGGTCACGCCCGACGAGGTGGGTGGCGTCGCGCGGGTGCTCCTGCCCGCGGCAGGGTGGCTGCAGGTGAACCTGCCGGCCCCGCTGGCGGCGGGCCTCGCCGTCGCGGGCTTGCTGGTCCTGCTCGCCGGGGCGCGATGGGCCTTCGACCCGGAACTGGACCCGTGGGTGCGCCCGGTCGCTCCGCTGGACCCGTTCCGCCCCGAGCCGGTACCGGAGCCGCCGGTGCTCCCGGTCCCGGCGATGGCCGTGCCCGCCTCCTTCGCTGGTCCCGTCCCGGCCGCTGTCGGGGCCGTCGCCGGTCCGGCCACGCCTCGCCCCCGGCGGTCCGGTCCGCCGGCGGCTCGCAAGCACCGCCAGGCCCGGCAGGCGCGTCGCCCACTCCGGCCGGCCACGACCTCCCCGACGGGCGGCACGGTGCTGTTCGTCG
>JBFJMP010000446.1:0-2587 GCA_041633895.1 Nitriliruptoraceae bacterium | reverse complement strand
CCCTTGCCGCCACCGGTGAACGCCGAGCAGCCCTCGATGTTCACGCCGGCGTTGCCGAGCACCTCACCGATGCGGGCCAGCATGCCCGGCTCGTCCGAGGGGATGACCACGAGGTCCTTGCGCATGTCGGCTCCGAATCGTCGAGTCGTCTGGCCGCAAGGCTAGACCGAGGGCCGGGCATCCCGCCGCGACGAGCGCGCGCACCGGACGCGACCACCGGCCGTGTTGGGACCCTCCGCGCAGTTGGTAGACTCCCGCCTCGCTCGTCGCATGCGACGGGCGCTCCCATTCCGGGGTAGCTCAGCTGGCAGAGCACTCGACTGTTAATCGAGTTGTCGTGGGTTCGAGCCCCACCCCCGGAGCACGGCGCGGCCGGCCCTGATCTCCGGATCGGTGGCCGGCCGTTCGCATGCCCGGCCTCCCGGGTCGGATCAACCGGGCAGGGTCAGCACCAGCTTGCCGAACACGTCACCGGCATGCAGGCGTTCGAAGGCCCGGCGACCGTCGTGCATCGGGATGACGTCGTCGATCAGCGGGCGCGTCCCGGTGGCGGACATCAGCGACACCAGGTTCGCGAGCTCGTCGCGGGTCCCCATCGTCGACCCGACGACCGCCAGCTGGCGGTAGAAGACTCGCTGGAGGTCCGCCGGCGGGTTCGGACCCGAGGTCGCCCCAGACACGACGACGACACCACCCGGCTCGAGGGAACGCAGGGAGTGCGACCACGTCGCCTCTCCGACGGTCTCCATCACTGCGTCGACGCGGTTCGGGAGGCGCTCCCCGGACAGGACGGCGACGTGGGCTCCGAGTTCGCGTGCGCGGGCGAGCTTGTCCTCGTCGCGTGAGGTCACGCTGACGTGCAGGCCCGCGGCGGTGGCGATGAGGATGAGCGCGGTCGCCACGCCGCCGCCCGCGCCCTGGATGAGGACACGGTCGCCCGGCTGCAGGCGGCCGCGCGTGAACAGCATCCGGTAGGCGGTCAGGTACGCCGTCGGCAGGCACGCGGCCTCCTCGAACGACAGGTTCGCGGGCTTGGGGACGAGGTTGCGTGACGGCACCGCCACCTTGTCGGCGAACGTGCCGTCCTCCTGCTCGGACAGGATGCGGAAGTCCGGCGCCAGGGTCTCGTCGGCGTGTCCCGGCGTGGAGAGCACGGCGTGGACGACGACCTCGCGACCGTCGGCGGTCACGCCGGCCGCATCACATCCCAGCACGATGGGCAGGCGTTCCTCCGCCATGCCCACGCCCTGCAGCGACCACAGGTCGTGGTGGTTGAGCGTGGCAGCGCGGACGTCGACGAGTTCCCAGCCGGGCGGCGGCGTCGGCGTGGGGTGATCCCCCAACGTCAGCCCTGCGAGGGGATCGTCACGGTCGATGGCGGTGGCGGTGATGGCGAACATGCGGGCGAGACTACTCGGGCCCGCTGGTCAGCCCCCCGTCCGGGAGGGCGCACACGGCTGCACGTCCGGTCCGATGCCGGCATGAGCCGTGACGAACGCGGACAGCAGTTCCGTGTTCGGGTCGTCGAGGCGCATCCGTCGCGTCCATGCGGTCGCGACGACGTTGGCATCGAGGTCCGGGTTGGGACCGGCGACGACCTCCGTCGGACGACTGGCCGCGAAGGCCTGGATCCTCGCCGCGTGCTCCTCCAAGCGGTACTGCAGCACGACCACACCGGCCGCCATGGCGTCGACCTGGGACTGGACGTCCAACGGCTCAGCGACGACACCACACATCGGGGCGGCCTGTGCCGTCCCCGACGTCGGCGCGGGCGGTCCGGTCGCCTCGCCGACCGGCTCGGTCAGGACGAGGTCACGGATGAGCAGGCGGGCAGCCCGCTGCGGGTCGGCGCGACCGAACAGGACCCCGGCCAGGAGTGCCACGACAGCCACAGCGAGACCGGCCAGCGCCCATCGACCGATGGTGCGTCCAGCTCCTCGCGAACCCTCCGGCGCCTCGTCCACCAACCCTCGTCCTCGACGTGGGTCGCGACGCTAGCCGCCTCGGCGCTGGGGTCCGCGCGCGACGGGTCGCTCCCCCGCGGCGACCGCCGCGACGAGGTCGGCGGCGAACGTCGGTCCGAGGGCCCGCGCCTCGGACTGCAGGCGCTGGGCAGCCTCCCGGTGGCGTTCGTCCGCCAACACGCGCAGGACCGTGCGTCGCAGGCGCCCGCGCGAGCGCCGCCAGGTCGGCACCTGCAGGCCAGCACCCGCATGCACGACCCGCGCGGCCGACTCGATCTGGTCGCCGTGGATCGGGATGACGACCACGGGGACACCACGGAGGAAGGCCTTCCCGAGCACGCCGGCCCCTCCGGGCGTGACGGCGACGTCCGCCTGGTCGAGCAGCGGCCCGTGGGGCCCCCAGCCCACGACGCAGCGCGTCGGCCACGCCTCGAGGTCCTCCCGCGTCACGACAACGACGCGGACGCCGGTGTTGCGCAGGGCGTCGAGGACGGCAGCGCCCAGGCGCCACGGCACGGTCGATGCCGACGAGTCGGCCACCACCACCAGCGGTTCGCGCCCCGCCGGTGGTTCGAGGACCGGCCACGGCGGGTCGTGGTCCAGTGGGCCCACGAGATGGGTGT
>JBFJMP010000445.1:0-2591 GCA_041633895.1 Nitriliruptoraceae bacterium | reverse complement strand
GTGGGCGCCGGGGTGAGCGGCACGAGGGCCGACGGGTCCGGGGCGGCGTCGGCGACGTCGTCCCCGGCGATCGTCGCGTCCGTCACCCCGGTCGACGGCGGGACGTCCGCGCCGGCGCACGCCCCACCCACGAGGGCCAGGGCGAGGAGCAGGGCGCCGACGACCCGACGGGGCGACGGTCGAACGGCCTCGGCTGGCGGCGTCATCGGGAGCGCCAGGTGCGCGTGGCGGCGACGGCCGCCCCGAGGACCAGCACGACGGCGGCCAGGACGATCCACACCGAGCGACCGCCCTGGTCCAGTTCCACCGCGATCACCTCCGCGGTCCCGGTCGACGCGGACGCTGCCGTGTCCCCGGTCGGCTCTGTCCCGTCACCCCCGAGGGTCGGAAGGTCGGACTCGGACTCGGGCCCGTCCGGCCCGGTCGCGGGGACGGCACCGGTGGACTCGGGGGCTTCCGACGCACCGTCGGCGGTGTCGGTCGTGGCCTCTGGCCCAGCGGATGGACTGGTGGCCGTCGACGACGGACGGGGCGCGGGGTGGGACACGATGGGCGACGGCACGGGCTCGGAGTTCGCGGGCGAGGGCGTCGCCGGTGGCCCGGTGGGCGCAGAGGGCGCCGGCGACGGCTCGACCTGTCCGTCGAACGTGACCGCCGCGAACGTGTCCTGGCTGCGATCGCTGCTGCGCTCGTGATCGGCTCGCGTCGTGACCGCACACGCGACCTGGAAGCAGTCGATCGCTCCGTCCTCGGCCTCGATCCAACGGGACACCACGATCTGGACCTCGAACGAGCCACCCTCGTCGTAGCCCTCGGCCAGTCCGAGCCCGTACATGGGCGGGTTCGACGAGATCCAGACCGAGTTGCCCGACGAGCCACTGCGGTCCTCACCCCCACCGCACGGCGACGGCTTCTCGCCGGCGGCCGGGACCACGCACCAGGCGACGTAGATCCCCTTGTTCTCGTCGAAGCCCGAGCCGCGGACCGTGACCTGCTGACCGTCCGGGTCCAGGCCATCAGCCGGCGTGACCTGCAGTCGGGGTTCGGCGTCGGCGGTCGACGCCGACCACGGCGCCAGCACGGCGGCGAGGGCGAGGATGACCAGCACCCGCAGCGATCGGGCGGCGAGGTGGGGGCGGTGCACGAGGGTGTGCATCATCGTCCCCCAGCAGTTGCCAGCGACTCGAACACGGCGAGGTTGTGGCGGAAGGCGACCACCGCTTCCGCGACGGCCCGGTCCTGCTCCTCAGGCGACCAGGCGACGGCCTCGAGGGCGTCGCGGTACGCGGCGCGGAACGCCGGCACGGGGCCGAGGTCGTCGAAGGCGAAGAAGCGCGTGTGGTCCTCCGCCAGGCCGTAGTGGCGCCGGACGGCGACGCGGATGGCCTGGCCCCCCGCGAGGTCGCCGAGGTAGCGCGTGTAGTGGTGGGCCACGAACCCGGCCGGCCACTCGGCGGCGACCCGGTCGATCCGCGCGGCGTAGGCACGGGCGGTCGGCAGCACCGGGAGGCGACTGCGCCAGTCCGCCCCGACGATGCCGGCGAGGTCCGACTCGATGGCCGGCAGTCGCACCAACCCCGGGTGCAGGAACGGCGCGACGTCCGGGTCGTCGGCGAGGCGCTCGGCACCGGCCTCGAGGGCCGCGTACACCGGATGCAGCTGCGCCAGCAGGCTCGCGTGCGCGAACGCGTCCAGCTCGCCCGCAATCAGGCGCACGACGAACCCACTCTCCTCGGCGCGCTCGTGCGCGTCACGTGTGCCGGTGCGGAGTCGAGTCGCGAACGACTCCAACGTCGCTGCTGCGGTGTCCACCATGTCGAGGTCTCCCCTTGGTTAAGGGTGACCTTACTTAGGTTTGCCTTACCTTCACAAATCGCCCGCGATGGAAGGCCGCTGGGTGCAGAAACCGACCGCAACGGTCAGGAAATGCACCCAAGGGGGTTGATCGGGGCGGGTCAGGCGGGGCGCAGGGCCCCCGTCAGGACGGTCGCGGCGGTGTCGCCGTCCGCCTCGGACACGTCGAGGTGGGTGACCATGCGCAGGACGTGGGGCCCGAACGGCGACACGAGGACGCCCGCGTCGCGGGCCTCGGCGGCGACGTCGGCGGCGGGGCGCTCCCCCGTCTCGACGAACAGGATGTTGGTGTCGACGAGGTCGGGGTCGGCGCTGCCGGGGACCGCCTCGGCGAGGTGGGCCGCGATCCGACGAGCGTTGGCGTGGTCGTCGGCGAGCCGATCGACGTTGTGGTCCAGCGCGTACAGGCCGGCAGCGGCGAGGATGCCGATCTGGCGCATCGCCCCACCCACGCGACGACGCCAGACCCGGGCCTCGTCGATCGCATCGCGGTCCCCGATCATGACCGATCCGACCGGCGCCCCGAGACCCTTGCTGAGGCAGAAGTTCAGGCCGTGGGCGACCGCGGCGTACTCGGCGGGCTTGGTGCCCGACGCGACGATCGCGTTGAACAGCCGCGCCCCGTCCACGTGCAGCTTCGCGTCCAGTTCGTCCGCCAGCGCGCGCAGCCCCCGCAGGCGATCGAGCCCGTGGATCGCGCCCCCACCGCGGTTCGTCGTCTCCTCCGCGGCGATCAT
>JBFJMP010000444.1:0-2593 GCA_041633895.1 Nitriliruptoraceae bacterium | reverse complement strand
GGCCTCCGGGTGACGATGCAGAAGCTCG
The DNA here is from genome assembly GCA_041633895.1 of Nitriliruptoraceae bacterium. GTDB lineage: Bacteria > Actinomycetota > Nitriliruptoria > Nitriliruptorales > Nitriliruptoraceae > JBFJMP01. The sequence continues at coordinate 2,565 of JBFJMP010000444.1, read as the reverse complement.
ATCCGTACATCAACGTCGACCCCGGCACGATGAACCCGTTCGAGCACGGCGAGGTGTTCGTCACCGACGACGGCGGCGAGACCGACCTCGACCTCGGCCACTACGAGCGCGTCATCGACGAGAGCCTCGGTCGTGGGTCCTCGGTGTCGTCCGGCCAGATCTGGTCGTCGGTCATCGACAAGGAGCGTCGCGGCGACTACCTGGGCAAGACCGTCCAGGTGATCCCGCACATCACCAACGAGATCAAGGACCGCATCCAGGCGGTCGCCCGGGACGGCGACGTGGACGTGGTGATCACCGAGGTCGGTGGGACCGTCGGTGACATCGAGGGACTGCCCTTCCTCGAGGCGATCCGCCAGTTCCGGTACGACGTCGGTCGCGACCGGGTCTGCTACCTCCACTGCGCGTTGGTCCCGTACATCAACGCCGCCGGCGAACTCAAGACCAAGCCCGCCCAGCACTCGGTCCGCGAGCTGCGCTCCATCGGTATCCAGCCCGACGTGCTCGTGCTGCGGGCCGACCGCGAGATCGACGAGAGCATCCGCCTCAAGGTGGCGATGCAGTCGGACGTGGATCCGTCCGCCGTCGTCGCAGCCGTTGACCGCCCCAGCCTCTACGAGGTGCCGCTGTGGCTGCGCGAGGAGGGCCTCGACAAGGTCGTTGCCCGTCGCCTCGGCCTGCCGGACGTGGAGCCCGACCTGGACGAGTGGGAGCGGCTCGTCGACCGGGTGAACGCCGCACGCGAGAACGTGCGCATCGCGATCGTCGGCAAGTACGTCGAGCTGCCGGACGCCTACCTGTCCGTCGCCGAGGCGCTGCGCCACGCCGGTCTCGAGCACGGCGTGAACGTCGTCCTCGACTGGGTCGCCTCCGACGACCTGACGATGGACGGGGTCGAGGCACGGCTCAACGCCGCCGACGGCGTCCTGGTCCCCGGCGGGTTCGGCATCCGCGGGGTCGAGGGCAAGATCCTCGCCGCCCAGTACGCACGCGAGCACGAGCGTCCCTTCCTCGGCCTGTGCCTCGGCCTGCAGGCCGCCACGATCGAGTTCGCCCGCAACGTCGCCGGACTGGGCGACGCGAACTCGTCCGAGTTCGAGCCCACGTGCGCCGACCCGGTCATCCACCTGATGAACGACCAGCGCGACGTGACCGACAAGGGCGGCACGATGCGACTCGGCGCCTACCCGGCCAAGTTGCGTGAGGGCACCCGCACGCGCGCCGCGTACGGGGACGAGCCCGTCGTCTACGAGCGCCACCGTCACCGCTTCGAGTTCAACAACCGCTATCGGAGCTCGTTCGAGGAGGCCGGGCTGATCGTGTCCGGCACCTCGCCCGACGACCGGCTGGTCGAGTTCATCGAGTTGCGGGACCACCCCTTCTTCGTGGCCACGCAGGCCCACCCCGAACTGAAGTCGCGTCCGAACCGTCCGCACCCGCTGTTCTCGGGGTTCGTCGCTGCCGCGTGGCAGCGTCACCGTGAGGCGCAGGGGCGCCTGCCGGTCGAGTTGGACGAGCCGACGGTCGCCGAACTCCAGGAAGCGGCCGAGGCCGCGGAGTGACGGCGAACGCGGGGTGGTTCGAGACGCTCGAACGCCACACGGCGTACGAGGGCTGGTCAAGGGTCCACGTCGACCAGGTGCGGATGCCGGACGGTGCCGTCGTGCAGCGCGAGGTGGTCGAGCACAGGGGGGCGGTCGCCGTCGTGCCGCTGCTCGACGACGGCAGCGTGGTGCTGCTGCGCCAGTACCGCCACGCCGTCGGCGGCTACGTCCTCGAGATCCCGGCCGGCAAGCTGGACGTGGACGGTGAGGCGCCCACCGACGCGGCCCAGCGCGAGCTGGTCGAGGAGATCGGGATGCGCGCCGGCAGCCTCGTCGAGCTCACCACGATCCTCAACTCGGCGGGCTGGACGGACGAGACGACCTCGATCCACCTCGGTCGGAGGCTGGTCGAGGCGCCCCGACCGGCCGACTTCGCGCTCGAGGCCGAGGAGGCGGACATGGAGATCCTGCGCCTACCGCTCACCGACGCCATCGAGGCCGTGTCCACTGGCACGATCCGGGATGCCAAGACGGTCGTCGGGCTGTTGCTGACCCAACAGGCGTTGGACCAGGCGCAGGACGGGCAACACGACAACGAGTGACTCCCGCGGCCGACGTCGTGACGAGTCGTGATCAGGAGACGTGATGCGGATCGGGATCCCCACCGAGGTCAAGAACAACGAGTGGCGGGTCGCGATCACGCCCCACGGCGTTCGCGAGCTCACGCTGGCCGGACACGAGGTGTTCGTCCAGGCCGGTGCGGGGGAGGGCTCCTCCATCACGGACGACGCCTTCGTCGGGGCGGGCGCCTCGATCACCCCCGACGCCGAGACCACGTGGGGCCGCGCCGAGATGGTCCTGAAGGTCAAGGAACCGGTGGCGTCCGAGTACGAACACCTGCGCGACGACCTCGTCCTCTTCACCTACCTGCACCTCGCGGCCGACGAGGCACTCACCCGGGCGCTCGTGGACGCGGGCACCCTCGCGATCGCCTACGAGACCGTGCTGGGGGCGGACGGCG
>JBFJMP010000443.1:0-2594 GCA_041633895.1 Nitriliruptoraceae bacterium | reverse complement strand
GTCCGCCTGCCCCCGTTCCCGCGCTGGGGCGCGGGAGTTGGCGAGGTTCGGCCGCGGGGGCGTCCGCCTGCCCCCGTTCCCGCGCTGGGGCGCGGGAGTCTGCAACGGGCCCCCACCCATGCAACCCTTTGGCCGTCCCACGCGTCCTTGGGGTGCACACCACCGATGGACGAACCGAATGGGACACGTCGTGACGATGGGGGACACCGTGGCAGCGAGGTCGGCGCGCACACGAGCCAGTGTGTCCGCGGACTTCGAGGCCTTCTTCACCCACGAACGGGACGACCTCGTCCGCGCGGTGTCGCTGGCGGTCGGTGACCCACGCCTCGCCGCCGAGGCGGTCGACGAGGCGATGGCCAGGGCGTGGCAGCGCTGGGACCTGGTGTCCGGCTACGACCGTCCGGTCGGCTGGGTCTACCGGGTCGCGGTGAACTGGGCGCGGTCGGCGTGGCGGAGGCTCGGGCGGCTGCGACCGATGGGCGAGCCACCGGAGCGTGCCCACCACGACCCGGAGCCGTCCGACCCGCGGCTGTGGGCGGCGCTGGGGCGCCTGCCGGAGGCCCAGCGCGACGCGGTCGTCCTGCACCACGTCCTGCAGTGGACGAACCCCGAGATCGCGGCGGCGCTCGACGTCCCGGTCGGCACGGTGAAGGCCCGCGTGCACCGCGGCGTGGCCGCCCTTCGCGAGGAGATGACGGCATGACGACCCACGACGAGGACACCCGCCACGACGCCCACGACCTCCTCGCCCGCTTGGCGGACGCTGCCGACGGCGTGCAGGTGGCCCGGGCCGACGTCGATGCCGTCCGCGCCCGCGCCCACCAGCGCGACGTCCGGCGCCGCGCACTCGGGGGGACGGTGGCCGCGGCGGTCGCCCTGGGCGTCGTCGGCGTCGGCGCCAACCTGCTCGACGACCCACGTCCGCCCGCGATCATGTCCGGGACCGAGTCCGACCAGCCCGAGGACCCGACTCCGACCGCCGACGACGCGGACCCCGCAGTCGGGAGGACCTCCTCCGCGGAGTTCGCGTACGACCACAGCCGCTTCGGGGCGTTCGGGGTCGAACGGCACCATGCCGGCGAGGTCGAGGTGCTGACGACCGAACCCGTTGAGGTGGCCATCGGGCTGGCGGACGGCAGGGTCGTGGCCCAGCAGTCCGTGCCGGGCAGCGGCGGCGAGTTCGGGCGCCTCGTCCTGCTCAGGCCCGGCGAACCGCCGCGTGTCCTGGTCGAGTCGGGTCGCATCCTCCGCCTCCTCGAGGCGCGCGACGGCATCGCCCTGTTCACCACCCGGACCGACCCGGCGGACGGGGGCGGCGAGACCGAAGAGCGTCTCCACACCATCGACCTCGCGAGCGGCGAGTCCGTCGACCGCGGCATGGCCGCCGGACACGAGTCCGGGACGGACGCGCTCGCCCTTGCCGACGACGGTACGACCGTGTTCATGCGCTGCCACCTCGAGTGCACGACATGGCTCGGTGACGACCTGGCGTCCGTCGTGGGACTGGAGGCGACCACCGGCGGCTACCCATCAGGGAACGTGTACGGGGCCGCGATCACGGCTGCCGGTGACCTGATCGCGACGGTCCAGATCGACGCGCCACCCGGGCAGACCGGTCGGGTCGACGTGGTCGTCGCGGACGTGGCGAGCAAGGCCGAGGTCGCACGGGTCGTGCTGCCGGGCGGAATCCCAGGTGGTGGTGACCTCCGACTGGAGTTCACACCGGACGACACCGGCATCGTCGTCGCGGCCCCGGACGGCGCGGTCCTCGTCGAGGACATCCTTGCGGACCCGCAGGTTCTGGTCTTCGGAGACGGCGGCGGGGTCACCCTGCACGGCCCCATCGATGACGTCGCCCAGACCGTCGACGCCCCCGCGTGGGTGGGTCCGGTCGAGGCGTACGACGACGTCGTGTGGCCGCTGCCCGGCGGCGGCGCCCACGACTGGACGGTGACGGTCGGGGCGCGCGACGCGTCGGACTGGCGCACGGACCCCGTCGAGGTCGTGACGCGGTTCCTCGGCGAGGTCGCCCCCGACACCATGGGCGCCGGGACCGACGCCGCGGTGGTCAGCGTCGAGCGGATCGTCGAGGAGCCCAATGGGGCATCGGGGTTCGTCTCCGTGTCCGAAACCGCAGCGATGAGCGAGCACATGGTTGCCGTTCGGCGGATCGAGGACTCGCCCTACTGGTGGGTGGTCCGAGCGGACACCGCCGACGGGGCGGTCGCCGACCTCAGCGTGAACGGTCACCTGTGGGAGGCCTACACCGCGCAGGGGCGCGACCGTCGCGTCGACGGCCACGTCCCGCCCGGAACGGCCATCGAGATCGTGGCGTTCGGTGACACGCCGAAGGGCGACCTCCAGGTCAACGGGGACGTGTGGCGATGGACCGCCGAGGTCGATCGCGGCCAGTCTGTGGGCCTCGCGATGGTCGCCCGCGACGCCGACGGCCGGGTCGTGCACGTCTCGGTGCTGGCGTTCGGCGCCCAGGACGTGGTCGCCACGGGCTGACCCCGCCGTCCCGGCGCCCCGTTCCCGCGCCTGAGCGCGGAAGCTTGCAAGGGCCGGCCCGTCCGGGCGTTGCCAGCCCCGGG